>CBDUCK010000088.1:0-11220 GCA_965365635.1 uncultured Muriicola sp. | reverse complement strand
TTGAAATATTTTAAACCAGGTGTGACGCTACACCTTGTAAGCACTACATGTTGCTAAGGTTCTCTGATAAGGTCCCCATGAAGTTGGTGATAGGATTTTTGATCATCATGGCCATCATGGCGTTAAATGAACCCTCAAAACTGAGTAATACCTCACTTTCGTTATTGTTTACCCCGGTAATATGTGCACTTAGAGTAAATGGCAGTTTTTCGCTTGCTGCGCCCAGAACAATTTTATCAAAAGGCACTTGCTCTTTTCTTTTCAAAACAATTTCTGGCATTCCTTTTAAGGCAAACAGAAACGTGTTTTCATCTAAAATCTCAAATTTATCGATCGACTTGGGCATTAGTTGTTCGAAATTTTTTAAATCAGAAAGAAAATTAAAAACTTCTTCGTTGCTTTTGGCTATTGTTTTCTTGGGAGTTTCTATGTGCATAATTTCAGGGTTTCCATTGTGAAGGATTTTTTCTCCACTCCATAAGGGTTTGTAACTGATTTTCTTTGATATAATTTGAGTTAGAGGCCAGTGTAATCAGATTTTCATAATCACTTAATGTGTGTAACTCTACTTTTTTATTTTCGAAATTTTCTCGAGCCACATCAAAACCATAGGTAAATATAGCGATCATTCCTTTGATTTTGGCGCCACCTTCCTCTAGTGCATCCACTGCGTTAAGACTGCTCTTTCCGGTGCTAATTAGGTCTTCTATTACCACAACGGTTTTACCGGGTTCTAAAACCCCCTCAATTTTATTTTGTCTTCCGTGCGATTTAGCTTCGGGTCGTACATAAATAAACGGAAGTCCTAAATACTCGGCCACCAAGACGCCTATACCAATAGCGCCCGTTGCTACTCCGGCAATGATATCTGGCTTCCCATACAAGTCCTCTACTTGTTTGGCTATGGCTTCTTTGATATAGTTTCTTATGACAGGATACGAAAGAAGTATTCTATTATCACAATATATAGGAGAATTCCAACCAGACGCCCAAATAAATGGATTTTCGGGTTCCAACTTAATTGCATTAATTTGCAGAAGGAGTTCTGCGGTTTTTGATGCCGTGTGCTTGTCCAAAATCATGTCGCAAATGTATAAAGTTTTTGTTAATGACGCCCCTTTAGTTTTAACAAACAAGCTCTCTGAAACCGTTAATGGCGAATATTTTCTACTTAATGAGGAAGCCATTAATAGTGCTATTGATGCTTTAGCTAAGAAAAAGATAGCAATTGCTTATATCTATCATCCAAACCATGAGGAGATATTAAAGAAGTTTACAAAGAAAATACCCTTGGAAATTGCCGCAGGTGGGGTAGTTACCAATAAAGAGGGGAAGGTTCTTTTTATCTATAGAAAAGATAAATGGGATTTGCCAAAAGGGAAATTAGATAAAGGAGAAACTATTGAAGAATGTGCCTTGCGTGAAGTTGAGGAAGAGACAGCCGTAAAGGGTCTTAAAATTGAAAATTTTTTAAAGACAACTTACCATGTGTTTAAGAAAAATGGCAAGTATAAATTAAAGGAAGTGCATTGGTTTGCCATGAAAACATCCTATAAAGGCAAATTAAAAGGTCAGAAAAGTGAGGGGATAGAGAAAGTGAAATGGAAAGGACCTGATAAGATTAAAAAGGCGCTGGAGAATTCTTACACAAACATTCGAATACTCTTTAATGGGGATTAATTTTCCAGGACGCAACTGAATTGGCTATATGGCTATTTCAGCAGTACATACAGCCCTTACGCCGCTTTAGTTATTTCGATAATATCTCCTTTTCGGATAGGCTTATTCTTAAATTCGATTACATGATGTGTTTTGGAATTATACAATTCCCATTGTTCCTTATCGTAAGGATCAATGGATGAGGTTACTACATTTATTTTAATTTTTTCCTCTATGGGTAGTGCAATAAATTTCTCGAGGAATTGCCATCCATCCATTATGGGCATATTAATGTCTAAAAATATAACCTCAGGGATTTTTTCCTTGCTTTCGAACATAGCTGTAAGTTCATCTATGGCCTGCTTGCCATTTACATAGGTTTTTATTTCCTCTGCAACCCCTATAGATTTCAGCATTTTTTTAATGCCAAAAACAGTTATGGGATCGTCATCAATAATACAAATTGTATTAATTTTTTTCATTAAAATAAATATTAAATGTGGTTCCCTTTCCTACTTCGCTATCAACCAGAACTTTTCCGTTCATAGCCTCAATCTGATTTTTGGTAATATACAGGCCTATACCTCTTGCTTCAGGATTATTGTGAAAGGTTTTGTACATGCCAAATAATTTTTCACCATGCTCCTTCATGTCTATACCAAGTCCATTATCTCTGATACTTATAATGGTGTACTTTTTATTTTTCTTAGCTGAGATCCTGATCACTGGCTTTCTCATCGGATCTTTATATTTTACAGCATTAGTGATGAAGTTCATTAAAATACTTTCCAAATAAGCAGGAACGGCATTTACCTTTAATTTGTCTTCAACTTCATTTATAATTAACGCATTATTGTTTTTAAGAAAAGCGGTTAGATTTTGTTCTACTGTTTGAATTTTATCGGTGAGAACAATCGGTTTTTTGTTGAGATTAATATTCGTACTAATAGCCACAACCTCATTTAGATTTTCCAGCGTTTCCAATAAATTGTCAGATGCTTCCATAAGCATATTAACAATTCTATTTTTTTCTTCAGGATCTTTTTCGCTGACCAGGAAGTCCAATAACATAGAAAAATTAGCGGTATGAGACCTTAGGTTATGAGATACAATATGAGCAAAGTTGATAAGCTTTTTATTCTGAAGAGAGGTTACATTAATTAGGCCACGAAGCTCTTCTTCTTTTCTTTTTATGTCTGTTATGTCCAGACTAATTCCTATTAATCCAGTTGCATTGCCATTTTCGTCAACCAGGGGAATTTTAGAACTAAGAAATGAAGTGGTAGCACCGTCTGGTTTTACGTTTATGGTTTCTTTTCGTAACATGGGTTGAAGTGAATTCAGTACTTGCAGATCCTCATCTCTGGAAATCTGGGCAGAAGCCGCATCGAATAAGTCAAAATCGTTTTTTCCGATAAGTTCCGATTCATCTGTTATCCCAACGTAGTCCATTTCGGCCCTATTTACTAGTGTTTTTCTAGAGTCTAAATCCTTAATGTAAACATTCACCGGTAAATTATCTATAAGCGTCTTTAATAATAGTTTCTCATCTAAAATACGCTGTTCATTTCGCTTACTCTCCGATATATCTTGTGCCGTAGACCAAAGCAATTTTCTGCCTTTTTTGTTTCCAACAAAAGAACCACTCACTAATACGGGAAATTTTGTGCCATCTTTCTTAATGTATTGTTGTTCTTCGGGTCCAAATGAATTTTTGGAAGACAAATCTTTCAGGATCTTATCTTGTTTTCGTTTTGGAACTTTAGCTAAGATGTCATTTATAAGCAAAGACCCTAAATGTTTTTTGTTGTATCCTGTAGTTTGTTCAAAAGAACTATTAAAATCCAAGATCTCTCCGGTTTCAAAATCACTAAGGATATAACTTATAGGGGATAGTTCATACAGTGCCCTAAATTTCTGTTCACTTACCTTCAATTCCCGTCTGGCTTTCACCATTTCCTTAATCATACGCCCTTCGGCAAGCAGGGAAACTATCTTGTGATCTTCGTCATAAACAGGCTTTAAACTAAAATCTACAGGAATCGGGTTTTTGTTCTTGTCCAGGACAACAATTTCACTACGCATAAATTCTCCCTGAGCGGCAGCCTTTACAACCTGTTTTAAACCATCTTTTATGTAGTCTGGTATGGGCCACCAATAGGCGTTCCAGAATTTTTTCCCAATGATGTCACTTTCGTCTAATCCGGCAAAATTTTGAGCAGTTTCATTTACTTCCAGGAAGGTGCCATGAATGTCTAAGATTCCTGTAAACTGATACGAAGAATTAAAAATACTTTTGAAATGACGTTCTTGTTGTTTGTTTTTAGTGGCCGTTTGGATAGTGTTGGTTATATCCTGAAAAGTACCTACAAGACCTATTAAAATATTACTTTTAAAAATGGGTTTTCCTGCAGCAATTACCGTTATTTCCCTTCCTTTTGCTGTTATTAACTGGCATGTTTCTTTCCATGGTTTGCCACTTTCTACGGCCTTGTCAACGGCCATGGCTATGGAATTTCTACTAAACCCTTCTTTATAGAAATTAATAGCTGTGTCTATATTGGGTTCATAGCTTGGTACTACTTCATGCAGAGATTTGGTGATAGTGCACCAGGATAATTTATTTCTGATAACATCGTACTCCCAGCTACCAATATTCGTTAAGTTGGATTTTACATCGAGTAAAATTTCCAACTTTTCAATTAGTAACTCATTTTGAACCCTGTAAGTGATGTCCTCTGTTTGAATAATGACCCCTACTATATTTTCTTTTTCATCGTACCAGGGAATATTAAGCCATTCGAACCATTGTTCATTGCCTTCTTGGTCAATACGCCGTTGAAGACCTTTTTCAGATGTTTTTCCTTTTAAACAATCTTTAAGAGTTTTTTCCCATTTAGCATCCACTCCCATGAAAAGTGTATTCAGGGCTTGCCCTATCACATTTCTTTTAGAAAAGTCAAAATCTTCGATCCATTTGTCAGAAACATGAACTACCTCAAATTTTTTATTGACATAAACAGTTGCCTTTGGCAGCTGTTTTATTAGGTAGTTATTTGTAACTGTAGGGTTTCCACGCAGCATTATGTCGTAATTTCTTACTAAAGTATTCGGATTATTCATTAAAACTCAATGATTGTTGTGAACCTGTTAAAACTAGTTGTGTGTATGCAATTACCTATGGAATTCGTACAAAATATAGGATAAAGTAAGAAAAAACTTACAACATAAACTAATGGTCCAACAATTAATTTCAGAAATAAATGAGGGATAATGAAATTTAAACTAGTAGCGAAGGCCTTATATGGCTATTCTTCAGAAGAAAAAATCACAGCGCTTGGCACCAGTGATGAATAATCACCGCCATTTCGAATTACATCTCGTACAATGGAAGAGCTAATGTAAGACTTACCCGACGAGGTTAGTAAAAATACTGTTTCAATACCTGAAAGTTTTCTATTGGTGTGGGCAATGGCTTTTTCGAACTCAAAGTCTGCCGGGTTTCGCAATCCTCTTAGGATAAATTGGGCATCTACTTTTTTACAGTAATCAATAGTAAGTCCTTTATAGGTATCCACTTTTATAGTGGGGTGATCTTTAAATGACTCTGTTATAAAGGTTATTCTTTCTTTTTCGGAGAACATGTAACTTTTATCAGCATTAGTACCGATGGCGATGATGATCTCATCGAAGAGGTGAATGCCTCGCTCTATGATGTCATAATGACCTAAAGTAATAGGATCGAACGATCCTGGAAAAATAGCACGTCTCATTATAACCTTATTAAAGTTTATTATTTAAAGGTACTTATTTTTACCTTAAAGCTTCCTCAATAGCGCTTTCAAATAGTTCTGGCATTGATATGCCTTCTGCCATCGCCTGTTGGGGTAAGATGCTCTGATCTGTAAGCCCCGGGGTAGTATTCATCTCTAGCATGTAGGGGACTTCATCTATAAGGATAAACTCACTTCTGGTATAACCTTTCATTTTTAAAACCTCATAGGCCAGTTTTGCAAACTTTATAACATTGTTTTTTTCAGTTTCCGTTATTCTTGCAGGTGTCACCTCCGTGGATTTACCCTCATATTTGGCTTCATAATCAAAAAAATCATTCTCGGTCACTATTTCAGTTATAGGTAATACTTTGGTTGCTCCCTTGTATGTTATTACCCCTACCGATACCTCCGTACCTTCAAGAAAAGATTCGATGATTACTTCGTCATCCTCCTGGAACGCCTTTTTCAAAGCAGTGTTTATATGTTCTTTTTTATATACTTTGCTGATACCAAAGCTGCTTCCTGCTTTATTTGCCTTTACAAAACACGGAAGCCCCACTTTAGAGATAATTCGTTCTTCGTCAATACGATCTCCCTTATTTATGTAGAAAGAGGTCGCTGCTTTTATGCCATATGGTTTTAAGACACTTAGTAGATCTCTTTTATTAAAGGTTAACGCCGCCTGGTAATGATCGCAAGAGGTCTGGGGTATTCCCAGCAATTCAAAATAGGATTGCATAAGGCCATCTTCTCCGGGAGTACCATGAATGGCATTAAAAACACAATCGAATTTAATTTTACGGCCATGTACCTGCACTGTAAAATCGTCTTTGTCCACAGGGTATTCGGTGCCGTCATCATCCACATGCACCCATTTATCCGTACATATATGTATGCGGTACGGAGTGTATTTTTTTCGGTTGAGATGTTTGTAAACATTATCGCCACTGAGTAATGAAATTTTGAACTCACTAGAGTACCCACCCATTATTATTGCAATATTCATTTGTATAGATTAATAATTGACACCCGCATTTCAAATAATATGTTTTGGGATAACAAAATCAAAGTAAAGAAAAAAGCATTGGGTTTCCTATCTTTGCGAGGCTATTAAACGAACTTATGAGGGATTTTTTAAATTTTCTTCGCAGTAAAACACTGCTGATTAATCTGGGCATCGCCTTTATTGTTTTGATACTTTTATCCTTGTTGGCATTTCAATGGTTAAAGGGTTCTACCAATCATGGGGAACTTGTGGAAGTACCAGATCTTTCCAAGATGTCTGTTATGGAAATGCGCGAAACAATTGAGAAGGTAAACCTGCGATATGAGGTGTTAGATTCGGCCAACTACAATCCGGAATATCCTAGATTTTCTATTATTGAACAAAACCCATTGGCAGGTGAAAAAGTAAAAGAAAATCGGAAGATTTACATTACTGTGAATCCGTCGGGGTATAAAAAAGTAACCGTTCCTAATATTGTTCAGGTTACACAGCGTAATGCCACTTCAATGCTACGGGCAGTAGGATTAGATGTGCAGCGTGTTACGTATATAGATCAATTAGGAAAGGACATGGTGTACTACATAAAATATAAGGGAAAGAATATAAGCCCCGGGGATAAATTACCTAAAACATCAAAAATTGAGCTTATTTGTGGGAATGGCTCAATTACAGGCCGGGCTCAGGTCAAAGCCAACTCAAAATAAGGTATGGCACCTGTAACTACTTCCGAACCCAATGAGGATGATCTTTTTGAACATCATCGCTTTATTGCCTCTAAAGGTCAGGAACCTTTACGTGTCGATAAATTTCTAATGAATTTTATAGAAAATGCCACCCGAAATAAAATACAGAAGGCTGCAAAAGGAGGTAATATTTGGGTGAATGAAATCATTGTAAAGCAGAACTATAAAGTGAAAGCAGGAGATGAGGTAAAAGTGATGTTTGAGCATCCGCCTTATGAATTTCTGCTGCAGCCTGAAGACATTCCACTAGAAATTGTTTTTGAAGATGATACCTTGTTGGTTATTAACAAGCCGGCGGGGATGGTAGTGCATCCCGGCCATGGGAATTATTCGGGTACACTGCTGAATGCTCTGGCAAATCATATTCAGGACCTTCCGGAAAATACCAGTGGCCGTCCGGGACTGGTACACCGTATAGACAAAGACACCTCGGGATTGTTAGTAGTCGCCAAAACCGACATTGCAATGACCCATTTGGCGAAGCAGTTCTTCGATAAAACCAGTGAGCGAGAATACATTGCTTTAGTCTGGGGAAATGTAGAAGAAGAGGAGGGGATAATTGAAGGACATATAGCACGTAACCCGAAGAATAGATTGCAAATGCAGGTTTTTCCGGATGGTGACCAGGGGAAAGAGGCAGTTACGCATTATAAGGTTTTAGAGCGCTTAGGGTATGTAACCTTGGTATCTTGCCGATTGGAAACAGGTAGGACACATCAGATTAGGGTTCATATGAAATTTATTGGGCATACACTCTTTAATGACGAACGTTATGGTGGAGATAGCATTTTAAAAGGCACCACCTTTACAAAATACAAGCAATTTGTAGATAATGCATTCAAAGTTCTGCCAAGGCAGGCCCTACACGCTAAGACCTTGGGGTTTATACATCCTGTGACCGGACAAAAGATGCGATTTGATTCTGATATCCCTGAAGACATGTCCTTGTGTATAGAGAAATGGCGACACTACGCAAAGCATAGTCAATAGTATAAGTTCTTTCAATAGAAGTATCAAAAACTATTAGCCATTGTAGCTGAAACTTCCGGAAAATACGTTTAATTTTAGGGTCAAAATGTACTGTAATGAAAATTGTTATTTCTCCAGCAAAATCGCTCGATTTTGAAACTGAAATCCCCACTAAAAAATATTCGATTCCTGTGTTCATTGAGGAAGCGGAAAAAATAAATAGAGTACTTGCCAAGAAGAAGCCTAAGGCACTGATGCAACTGATGAATATTTCGTCTCAATTAGCGGAACTCAACTGGGAACGAAATCAACAGTTTAGCACACCATTTACCACAGAAAATGCCAGGCCGGCTGTGTACGCTTTTAATGGAGACGTGTATCAAGGGTTAGATGCTTATTCTATCCCTGTAAATAAGTTGGATACGTTGCAAGATACCTTAAGAATTTTATCTGGTTTATATGGGGTCTTAAAGCCACTAGATCTTATACAGCCCTATCGTTTAGAAATGGGGACGGCACTTAAATTGGGACGGAAAAAGAATTTGTATGAGTTTTGGAAGGCTAACCTCACCAATTCCTTGAACAATGAACTAGCGGATGACGAGCTTTTTATTAATCTGGCCAGCAATGAATATTTTAGTGCCTTGGATGCAAAGAAATTAAAGGTTCCTGTGATTACGCCAATTTTTAAAGACTGGAAAAATGATAAACTTAAAGTGATTAGTTTTTTTGCTAAAAAGGCCCGTGGGTCTATGGTGCGATATATAATTGACAGTGGGGCAACTACGCTAGACGATATCAGAGCATTTGCATGCGATGAGTATATGTTTAGCCAGGAGCATACCCTGAAAGAGAATCAGCCTGTATTCATAAGATAGAATATTTTCCAAAAGACCGCGTTTTATTGCTATAGTATGTACTAATGAAAAGTAAGCCTATGAAACGCACGTATCTTTTTTTCCTTACCCTTTCGGCCATTACACTTGGTTGTACAGACATAGATGACGAAGTAAGCGCAGTAAATATCAGAATACAGAATGCCAGTAGCCTAATTTTTGATGAGGTACAGGTAGGAGAGCAGGCAGCGGCTTATATGGAAATTAACCCTGATAGTTTTTCAGAGTATCAGGAATATGAAACCGCTTATCAATACGCCTACATACAAATTACTTCGGGGGAAGAGGTGTATGTGTTGCAGCCCATCGACTTTGTGGGGGAGACACCACTTCCAATTGGCCTATACACCTATGTCTTAAATATTGATGAAGCAGGCCAGGTGTTACTAGAATTCAGAATAGACTAGGCTTTTACGTGCCAACCCCGTTATTTCGCCATTCTCTACCAACTTTTGGTGTATCTTACCCGATGTAAACCATCGTATTTTAAACCTTTTTGGAATGTTTTTACACACCCATCCGTATGAGCCTTTTTTGTTCAACGAGGCCACTAAATTGATTGTTGGAACCTTACCGCCTCCGCGTTTTACCATGGGTAAATTAAAACAAGGAGATGTAAATTTTTGTTATGGCAGTATAGACGGACAGTTGTGGCCCATTTTAGACAGGATATTTAATCTTAATCTAAAGTATGAAAACACCCTTGAGGCTATAGATCAACGGAAGAAGTTTCTAAAAGAACGGAGAATAGGAATTTGCGATATTGTTTCGTGTGCCCAACGTGCTAAGATAGACGCTTCGGATATAGGTATGCAAAATTGTAAATTGAGAAATCTAGTGGGGTACTTACATGACTACCCAAATATTGATACCATAATATTTACCGGGGGAAACAGTAAAAACGGACCCGAATATTTTTTTAGGAAACACTTACAATCTGAAGGACTTAAATTAACTCCTGTTTCAAGCGATGTTCCCAGAATTCATGAGTTTGTCTTGAAACCTTCAACGAGGCATATAACCACCATCTCCCTTACGGCACCTTCCGGGGCGGCAAACAGGGCTGTAGGAAGCTTACCATTGTATAAAAGATTAAAAGCCGAAAACCCTAATTTTAATACATTAGATTTTAGAGTGTTGCAATACCACCCTTATTTTTAGTAAAGGCATTAAAAAAGGGCCTTGTTTAAAAACAAGACCCTTTTACGAGAACACTATTTGAAAATGAAAACTTATATTTCTTTTTAATACTGCCTAAATGTACTATCTACTTCAGCAGTACAGTAATGTATGTTGTGAACACTGTTAGTTTTGTTGTAAAGACGATTAAATTTGTTATTTACTGTTATTCTGCAGAGGACTTATTTAATATTGCAGATATTTATGGTCACAAAACGATCTCTATTAGAGGAGATGATAAGATTAAACCGAATTATTATTTTTTATGCCACAGCTACAACGCCTAGAAGAGTTTAAGAAATCTGTTAAAAATAAGTTTTATGTATACAATAGCTTGTTCTTAAACCTGCCGTATCAAAATATTGAAAATGTAGGGACGTTGGTCCCCCTTTTATTTCATCAATGTGAGAAAGGGCTTCAGTCTGGTAAAAATCCACAAGAGATCCTCAGTGAATTTTTCGAGAACTATGCCAATTTAGATTCTGAAAAAGACCAGATAGATTTTATGTTTCGCATTATTCAGTATGTAGAAAGACAGGTGGTACTATACGATAGCGTGGAAGATGCTGCTTTTCCAAGGTTACATGAACACAGCCAATCAAGAACCATTAGAGATTATTTTCAGCTAGTAAATAAAAAAAGGAAATGGAATAAGATTTCAAAACAATTAGCCACTTTTAGCGCACGTATTGTATTAACCGCACACCCAACTCAATTTTATACCCCCGCCGTTTTAGATATAATTGAGGAACTTAGAAATTTAATATTAGAGAATAAAATAAACGATATTGATGTGTTGTTGCAGCAATTGGGTTTAACCTCCCTGATAAATGCAAAAAAACCCACTCCTTTAGATGAAGCGAAGAACATCATTTATATACTTAGAAACGTGTATTATGACGCGGTAGGGGAATTATACACCTATATAAAGAGTAATGTCCGTAAAGAGGATTTTGAGAGTCAAAATTAGGTACACGAGCGCGTATCTGGGC
>CBDUCK010000087.1:0-11276 GCA_965365635.1 uncultured Muriicola sp. | reverse complement strand
GGATGGGAAGAAATGTTACCAGAAGGGATTGCCGAAACCATAAAAGAGAAGAAACTCTTTACCAAAAGTATAGTGAAAGAAAAAGTATAAAAAAAACCCTGAAATTAATTTCAGGGTTTTTTCCATTGTACTAATTAGTTTAAGATCTGCGCCGCATGATCTTTGGTTTTTACCTTCGATATAACTTTCTCCACGATCCCTTCTCCATTTACTATAAACGTAGTCCTGTGAATTCCGTCATATTCCTTTCCCATAAATTTTTTAGGGCCCCATACCCCAAAAGCATTTATAACTGTATGGTCCTCATCTGCTAGCAAGGGAAAAGGAAACTCATATTTATTTCTAAATCCTGCTTGTTTTTTTTGAGAATCTTCACTCACACCTAAAAGATGATATCCTTGCTCCTTTAGCTCTGAATAATGATCTCGCAAGTTACATGCTTCTGCAGTACAACCCGGTGTATTTGCTCTTGGATAAAAGAACACTACTAATTTCTTTCCCTGATAGTCCGATAGCTTTATTTCATTCCCATCTTGATCTTTTGAAGAAAATTGGGGTACTTTGTCCCCTTCTTTAAGTATTTTCATTAGCACGTTTTTATTTAACTAGTTAATTTCAAAACGTAAATTTAATCATATATGACCAAATCAGAAAAAATTGATTTTACCATAAAAACACTTCAAGAACTCTATCCGGAAATTCCGGTTCCTTTAGATCATAAAGATCCATATACACTGCTGATTGCTGTACTGTTGTCAGCACAAAGTACCGATGTGAGGGTAAACAAAATAACACCCCTCCTTTTTGAAAAAGCCGATAACCCTTATGACATGATAAAACTATCAGTAGATGAAATAAGGGAAATAATCAAACCAGTAGGGCTTTCCCCTATGAAATCGAAGGGGATTTATGGCCTATCTCATATCTTAATAGACAAATATCAGGGGGAAGTTCCAAAGGAAATTGAATTATTGGAAGAATTACCTAGTGTTGGTCATAAAACTGCCAGTGTAGTGGTTTCCCAAGCCTTTGGTATACCTGCTTTTCCTGTAGACACTCATATTCATCGACTTATGTATCGGTGGGGATTTTCAAATGGAAAAAATGTAGTCGTCACCGAAAGAGACGCTAAGCGATTGTTTCCCAAACATTTATGGAACGATTTGCATCTGCAAATTATCTGGTATGGAAGAGAATATTCCCCGGCCAGGGGCTGGAATCTGGAAAAAGATATTATTACGAGAACAATTGGAAGAAAAAAGGTAATTCAGGAATATTACAAAATAAAAAAGGCCCGCTAATGCCGGCCTTTTGTTTTTAATTCAAAATCGTTTCGAAACTGAATTGCTTGTGTTTTATTATCCTGAGTGATTTGGAGTATTCAACTAGAAATTGAATGGTTTCCGGACTCACCTGGGTAAGTTTGCAAGCATTTTTTTTCTCTGAGTAAATTTTTTCCATATGATTGCGGTATCGTTACGATATGATAACGCAGCTAAAATGGAATTATTGTAATTTAAATTACAAGCCTATGAATTGGTTAGGACAATATTATGACGGTCAATAATTTTTCGAAGGTTAATTAGAGCATACCTCATTCTCCCTAAGGCAGTATTAATGCTAACTCCCGTGTTTTCAGAAATTTCCTTAAAGCTCATATCTTTATAGATGCGCATTAGTAATACTTCTTTCTGATCATCTGGAAGTTCTTCTATAAGTAATCCTAGGTCGCTATCAATTTGATCTTTAATAAGTTGTTTTTCAGCATTAAGCTTATCATCTCCTATTACAGAAAAGATGTTGAAGTCATCGCTTCCTTCAAACTTGGGCATGCGCTTATTTTTTCTGAAATGATCTATGATCAGGTTATGAGCAATTCTCATTACCCACGGTAGAAATTTTCCTTCTTCGCTATAGGTGCCTTTTTTTAGTGTCTTAATCACCTTAATAAAGGTATCCTGAAAGATATCCTCAGTTATATCTCTATCTAATACTTTAGAATAAATAAAGCTGCTAATACGCTGATTATGCCTGTTAATTAGAATTTCGAGTGCTTTTTCATCTCCGCTGATGTAGTCTCTTACTAGTAGTGAATCATCTATTTGAAGTTCCATAGGTAGTTTTTTAGTTTCGAATTACGTTTTTGAGTTATTTTGTTTTTGAATTACATTTTAAAAGTACCCAAAGACCTATCTGTGAGAAAAAGTATGTTGTAAAACACCCAAATATTGATGTGAATAGTCGTTTTCGCTATTTAGAACCTCAAATCAGAGGTATAATAAGCGTAAATGTTCTAGTTGTAAACGCTGGCTATTACTATGTATCCAAAAAAAAAGCATTACATGTAGGAGATCCTATCTGTAATGCCTTTTCGTTAAATAAGATAAATAGAGCTTAAATAACTGTATGCGCTAGTTAATTTAAATTATGTTCTATAGTCATTCCCTTTATTCTTTGCACACTAAGCGCTTTGGAGTAATTTAGAATAAAATTAATAGTTTGAGGTTTCGTTTTAATTAGAGTACAAACTTCTGTGTTATCTGAGTAAATGTTTTCCATATTTTCTTCTGTTATTTAAAAATAACGTCAGATTTAGCGTAGCCATGGTATTACTCGACCTAAAACCCATTAATTCGTTAAAACAATATTATTCTTCTCAATAATTTTTCTGAGGTTAATAAGCGCATAGCGCATTCTACCTAAGGCCGTATTTATACTTACACCAGTGTTCTCAGCAATTTCATTAAAGCTCATATCTTGGTACATGCGCATCATTAAAACATCTTTCTGATCGCTAGGTAGTTCTTTTATCAGCCTTTCCAGGTCACAATCTATCTGCTGTTTTATAAGCTGCTTTTCGGCATTTAGCTTATCATCCTTTAATACAGAGAAAATATTGAATTCCTTATTTCCCTCATACTTGGGCATTCTTTTATTCTTGCGAAAGTGATCTATAATCAGGTTATGCGCAATTCGCATTACCCATGGGAGGAATTTACCTTCCTCATTATAGGAACCTCTTTTTAAGGTTCGTATTACCTTAATAAAGGTATCCTGGAAAATATCTTCCGTTATACAGCTATCTAAAACCTTAGAATAGATATAACTACTTAGACGTTGATTGTGCTTGTTTATGAGGGTTTCGATGGCTTTTTCGTCGCCATCTATGTAATTTTTTACCAGTGTAGAGTCGTCAATCTGTGTTTGCATATACTTACTTTTTTGGTTCAATTTAGGGGTCGCTCATCCTTGAGAGACATCAACTAATTTTATTCGTACTCAAAAAAGTAATGTTGCTGTATAGGCAGGTTTATTTATGATTAACAATTCAAAGATAGAAAAAATATAATCTTATAAAAGAGTTTCGCGTGTTTTAACAAGGCCAGAGTGCCTGCTGCATTCTATTCGCTAATGATTTCCACATATTGTATCTTTGCAAACTCAAGCAAAAAAATGACTATAATTTCGGAGGTAAACCCTAAGGACAACATAATTATTAAAGGTGCCAGGCTGCACAATTTAAAGAACATTGATGTAGTTATACCCCGTAATAAACTTGTTGTTATTACCGGGCTTTCAGGTTCCGGAAAATCGAGTCTAGCCTTTGATACGCTCTATGCAGAAGGCCAGCGCCGGTATGTAGAAAGTCTCTCCTCCTATGCACGTCAGTTTCTGGGGAAATTAGACAAACCCAAAGTAGACTCTATAAAGGGAATAGCTCCGGCTATAGCTATTGAACAAAAAGTGAATTCTACTAATCCACGCTCTACCGTAGGGACAAGTACTGAGATCTATGATTATCTAAAACTTTTATATGCCAGAATAGGTAAAACCTATTCTCCAATTTCGGGAAAAGAAGTAAAAAAGCATACGGTAACAGATGTGGTTAATTTTGTAAAAACATTTGAGGAAGAAACAAAGTTACTTTTGCTTGCCCCTATTGCGATTCCTGAAAACAGGGATACACAAAAGACCTTGCAGTTACTTTCCAAACAGGGGTATGCACGCATCAAGCATGAAGGAGAGGTAATGCGTATCAACGAGGAGCTACACGAAAAAATAGGGACTTCCTTTGATCTGGTGATAGATCGTATTGTTAAAAAAGAAGATGAAGATTTCTATAATCGTCTTGCCAATGCTGTAGATACGGCATTTTTCGAAGGCAAAGGAGACTGCGTGATCGAAGAATTGATTACAAATACAGCAACCAGGTTTAGCAATAAGTTTGAATTAGATGGAATGTCGTTTCTTGAACCAAATGTTCATCTGTTTAGTTTTAATAACCCCTACGGGGCTTGTCCCAAGTGTGAAGGTTATGGCGATGTTATTGGGATAGATGAAGACCTGGTCATACCCAACACCTCATTATCTGTATTTGAGAATGCAATTTTTCCCTGGCGCGGAGAAAGCATGAGCTATTACCGAGATGAATTGGTGAATGCTGCTTACAAATTTAACTTCCCTATTCACAAACCCTGGTTTCAGCTTACAGACGAACAAAAAAAACTGGTCTGGGACGGAAATGAATACTTTACAGGAATTGGTAAGTTTTTTAAAAAACTGGAAGATAAAAGCTATAAGATTCAAAACAGGGTGATGTTATCTCGTTACCGAGGTAAGACCAAATGCAATATTTGTAATGGAAAACGCCTGCGTAAAGAAGTAGATTATATCCAAATAGACGGGAAATCTATTAATGACCTGGTAGAAAGTCCCATTGAAGATCTCTCCTCTTTTTTTGATTCGTTACAACTGACCAATCACGATTCCAAAATAGCAAAAAGGCTCCTTAAGGAGATTAATACCCGTTTACGTTTCTTAGAAAAGGTGGGGCTTACTTACCTTACCTTAAATCGAAAATCTAATACACTTTCCGGTGGTGAGAGTCAGCGGATCAATTTAGCCACCTCACTCGGTAGTAGCTTGGTAGGATCTATGTACATTTTAGATGAACCAAGTATAGGATTGCATCCAAAGGATACTGAAAACCTGATAGAAGTCTTAAAATCGCTTAGAAATCTCGGGAATACGGTAATAGTAGTAGAGCACGATGAAGATATCATGAAAGCCGCTGATCTTATTATAGATATTGGTCCGGAAGCAGGAACATTTGGAGGTGAAGTGGTTGCCTACGGAACATTTGAAGAAATATTGCAATCCTCATCCTTAACCGCGGCGTATTTAAATGGTTCCAAAGAGATAGAAACCCCTGTGAGCCGAAGGAACTCCCCAAACTATATAACTATAATAGGAGCCAGAGAACATAATTTAAAAAACATAGATGTAACATTTCCTTTAAATATGCTAACCATTATTACTGGTGTATCTGGAAGTGGAAAAAGCACCTTAGTAAAGAAAATACTCTACCCTGCTTTGTTAAAAGAACTTGGAGGATATGGGGAAAAGGCAGGGCAACATACACAGATTAAAGGAAAATATAAGGACCTTAAACGTATAGAGTTTGTTGATCAAAACCCAATAGGAAGGTCTTCCAGGTCAAATCCGGTTACTTATATTAAAGCGTACGATGATATTCGGAACTTGTTTGCCTCCCAAAGATTAAGTAAGTTAAGAGGGTACCAGGCGAAACATTTTTCATTTAATGTAGATGGCGGCAGATGTGAAAAGTGTAAAGGGGAAGGGGAAATTACCGTAGAAATGCAGTTTATGGCAGATGTGCATTTAGAATGCGATACATGCCATGGAAAACGATTTAAAAAAGAAGTACTCGAAGTGGCATTTGAGGGAGCTAATATAGATGCCGTTTTGAACATGACCATAGATAATGCGTTAGCGTTTTTTACATCCCATGAACAAGCAAAGATTGTTGCAAAATTAAAACCATTACAAGATGTGGGTCTTGGGTATGTTACCTTGGGGCAATCTTCCTCCACCCTTTCGGGCGGCGAAGCACAGCGAATTAAGTTGGCTACTTTTCTTGTCAAAGGAAATTCGAAAGAAAAAGCACTTTTTATTTTTGACGAACCTACTACCGGACTGCATTTTCATGATATTAAAAAATTACTGAAGTCTTTTAATGCCCTTATTTCACACGGTCATTCCGTATTGGTCATTGAGCATAACATCGAAATGATAAAATGTGCGGACTATATTATTGATCTGGGTCTTGAAGGGGGTGAAAAAGGAGGTGATTTAATTGCAGAAGGTACTCCCGAAGAAATTATAACCAGTCCTGTAAGTATTACTGCCCCTTATCTCAAAGAAAAATTATTGTAGAGTAGCTATAGCAATTCAGAAGGTTTATTCTCTTTGAATACTTCAGATTTGGCTTTTCTAACTACCTTAATTAATTAAAAATATTTTAAGGTAATACATCCCATTTATTACGCACGTTTTTATCAGAACTTAGAAATATTTTAATAAAATATATTTTAATGTACTGGTATACAGTATTTTATAAAATATCATCTTTTTTTGGCATGCTGTTTGGTATACAAGTGATGAGTGTAAATAGTTGCATTCGGAAATTTAAAACCTTATGTCATGAAAAAATTACTATTCATCTTAGGAGCTTTTGTACTAAGTACATCTGTACAAGCGACCACATCTGAAAATAAGGTTGCAATACGCAATGCTTATAACTACAACAACTCATTTATTTTTGTTGAAAACGGAATAACCTTTTCAGTATATCCCGATGGGGAATTCGATTTCTATATTGATAATCGTTTCAATGCTGGGGCTCAAATAAATCTTAGAAGAGCAAGCCTAACGTTTAATTCTGGGTATGACTATAGTTCGTATGTTCAGTACGATGATTATGGTGCCGTACTACAGGTAGAAAACGTGCCTATATATTATGATTACTATGGACGTGTTACCCAAATTGGAGACGTTGATATTCGATATAATAATGGTAGGGTACGACGTGTTGGTGGACTTTATGTCTATTACAATCACAGAGGGCTTTTTAGTCACCATACAGGCTATATTAATATCTATAACAGGCATTATGCATACAGGCCTTTCCACCGATATTTTGCAAGACCAGCTGTAGGTTTCTGCCTGGTATACAACAGACCTTACAGAAGGTATTATTCACCTGTTAGATATACATATTACAGACCTTACAGAAACAATTATAGAAGAGCCTATGCACAAGTTGGACGCACCTATAAATACAACAACAGGCAGAACAGGCATTCTGTATACAGAAACGATAAGCGCGTAGTTGCCCGCAATAATAGATCCAGAAGAAACGATGGTTTGGCGAGAAACAATCAGCAGGTAAACAGGGATCGGATTGGACGAAGTACCTCAAATGACAAAGCGAGAAGAACGGTAACACGTAACACGCAAACAAGGTCTAATAAGAGAAGTGCAACAACTGGTAATGCCAATGCAATAAGGCGTGGAGGGCAAAAGGCCCAGGGCACCTCGAGAAAAGTGAATACTTCCATCACGAGGAATGCTAAAACTAAAACGGTTAAAAAGCGCTCGGTAGTGACCACACCAAGAAGCAGAAACGTTACCAGGAATAACGCAACAACATATAAGCGTCCGAACACGACTCGTAAAGCCGTTACAAGAAGTAATGCAACAACTTATAAGCGTCCGAACACAGCTCGTAAGGCGAGTACAAAACGGGCTGCAGTGAATACTAAAAAAGGAGTTCGAAAGTCTCCTGTAAGAAGTAGCAGTCGTTCTGGCAATACCAGAAGCAGAAGTGCCAGAACACAGTAATAATAGTTTTTAGGTTGGTTAGTTGGTTAACCCCGTAGTGGATATATCCCTGCGGGGTTTTTATTTAATACGCCCCGCTATTTTGGCCCCAAATATTTTGTGAGGATTCCAAAGACATCCTGTGATATTTTAAAACGGTATAAGATGCCAATATACATAGTACAGATCAGCAAACTTTTCAATGTGATGTTCACAACCGGGTGAAATGGGAATTGCAAGGCGTAAAATAGTGCACAGACCACTATCAATAAGAAAACAACCTTTATAGTTTCTTTTGTAAATGGTTGAATTTTAAACTTTGACTGAACATAGAAGAGTTTAATGCTATTATATATTATTACCGCAATAAACGAAGCAAAGGCCGCACCATTAATTCCATAGACAGGGATGAGCCATATGTTTAATAGCACTGCACAAATTGCCAAAAATGCCCCCATAAGCAGTAAGGCCCTGTAATAATCTGAATTAAAAAGGATGGCATTATTATTTCCTAAAAGAGCATCAAAGACTTTAGCCAGCCCTATTAAACCAACAATGTAAAAGCCCCCCCGATAGGTTTCTGGTACCAGCAGAAACAAATCATTCAGGTTTAATAGGATAAGGACAAAAACAAGTCCGGCTACAATAAATAGTGTTAGTGAGCTTTTTTGATACAACTCTTTTAATGCAACCAAGTCCTTTTTATTAAGTAATTCTGCGGTAAGCGGATAGGTGATTTGGTGCATCGCCCGGGACGGGACAGCGATTACCGATGCTATAAAGATAGCGACCGTATAGTAGGCCACATTTTCTATTAGAACAAACTGATTAATCATAAAACGATCTATCTCCAAAAGAACGACTGCTGTGGAACCCCCCAAAATTATGAGCGTGCTGTAGGTAAGGATGTCCCTCGTTATTTTTGGAAACTGCCATTGTATCCTAATCTTTCTAAGACGGTACGCGTATAGTTTCATGAGTAGTGTTCTCAATAAATACAGCCCAACCAATGCCTTAAGAAAAACAGATACCGAAATAATATCGAAATACACTAACAAGAGTAATATACTTACCCCTACCCTTACAAAAACTTCTTTCATGAAATTTCCAAAAACAGATTTCATCTGTACTTTAGACCAGGCATAAAATATCTCAAAATACGCCATAGCCATGGCGATTAGGAAAATGTACCAGACATAGTCTTTTACAATGAGGTTTTTATTAGCGAGGAAGCTTCCAATCGCATCTTCTGCTACAAAACTTAATAGTGCAATTGGGATTATTAGCAGCAAGGGCAACAACAACACCAACGTTAAAAAGCCATCGAGTGTTTTACCATTTTGAAAATTGCTGTAGTACTTAACAATGGTGTTAGGTACGCCAAATGCCATTAGCGGCATTAGTATGGCCGATGTTGAAAGAATAACCCCAACCAATCCGTAGTAGGCGTCTGTTAAAAATTGTGTGTACAAAAAAAGTGTATTAATGGCGCCAATGCCGAATCCTATATAGGTAATTATGAGATTACTTAAAGACTGTTTAAATACGATTCCCATTATAAGTGTGTCGCTAATTCCCTGGTCAGTTCCTTTCTGCTATATTCGGTAATATCTTTGGCTTTCAGGGTTATTTTCCCTTCCCTATACTCCTTAAAAATACGCAAAAGCGTGCTTTTAAGTTTTGAATGATCATCATAATTGAAAACAACTCCTGTTTCGGTGTTCCTCACAATATCATTTACCTCCCAATCTTTAGGACCTATAGCAATAATGGGTCTTCTGGCAGCCATATATTCAAACAATTTTCCTGGGATGATCCCCTTCGTTTCATCAGAATCTATCTCGAGTAATACTAAAACCTGAGAGCGACGCTGGTATTGAACTGCTTCTGCATGGGTTAAATAGCCATAAAGGGTTACATAATCAGTCAAACCATGTTGTTGTAAGCTGGTTATAATTTCCTGGCTAACGACACCAATGAGTTGTAATTTAAAGTGATCTTTAAAAGTGGGGTGTTCTTTAATTAGCTCAGCTAATGTTTTCCACAGTACTTCCGGATTTCTTTCTGAAAGCAATGAGCCTATATGAGATATGGTAAAATCTGTATCTAATGTGGCATCCCCCTTATAATCATCATCATACCCATTGGTAATTACTTTAATTGGTTTAGTTGTTAGTTCTTGAAATTCTTTCTTCGTTGTATTACTGGTTACTATAATCGTATCGGCCGCTGTCACTACAAGTTTCTCCAGACGCTTATGTTTACGTTGTGCCCGTTTCCCTAGGCGCAATTCTTTATGGTAGCCAATGGAGGTCCAAGGGTCTCTAAAATCTGCAATCCATTTAACCCCTACCCTACGCTGTAATTCACAACCAATTAAATGCATGCTATGAGGTGGTCCTGTGGTAACAATGGTATCGATATTTTCTTCCTGAAGAATCTGGGAAACATACTGTACCGAAGGTTTAACCCAGTTAATCCTTGCATCCGGAATAAATAAATTACCTCTGATGTATAACAAAATCTTTTCTGCAAGAGAAATATTTTTCTTTGGAGGAACCTCCTCTTGTAGGGATTCATCCGTTAAAGGATAGTGGGGGTTTTCAGGAATATATAACACCGGGGTTACTCCGAATTGGGGTAAGTAGGTGACAAACTTTAGCCATCGTTGTACTCCCGGCCCTCCTGCCGGTGGCCAATAGTAGGTAACGATGAGTACTTTTTTCATTCTTTCTCCTTCTTTTTGGAGGCAATCCAAAATGAAAAAACACTACCCCCTAGTATAATAACCAATAAAAGAATAGAACTGGTTAATGATATCATACTTCCCTGTTGAATTACCTGTGGTGTAAACTTAAAGACCACCGTATGATTTCCTTCAGGAACTAGTAAAGCCCTTAAGCCATAGTTAACGCTAAAATGATTCGCAGGCTCGCCATCAATATAAGCCTGCCATCCTTGGGGGTAATACAGTTCAGAAAATACCAGCACCCCATCATTCGTGTTTACAGATTCATATACTAGTTCATTGGGTTCGTAAGTTTTTAAAGTCACCGAAGATGTAGCATCTTCCTGAAATCTAAATCGATTTATCAAAGGAAACTCATTCGTGTTTACAACCGCTTCCTGCCTGGTGTCGAGGCTATCTAGTGCCATTATTTCCTCATCGGCAGATTTCACAGGCATCAATGACTTTATGAACCATGCGTTCCCATTGGCCTCAGGGTTGATCGATGCAAAGGACCTCCCCTCCTCATCTTGCTGTATGATATACTTTACGTTCAGCATGTTTAGCACCTGTCGGTTGTTTTTGTAGATATGATAGTCGAATAAATCTTGTATTATGGCTGGTTTTGCCGCATGGTATCCACCAATAGATTGATGAAAATACGATGTTCTGGCACCGTTAAGTCCTTCGGAAGTATCGTAAACCCTATAGATGCTGGTATCCTCATGTATCTGGCGATCTACCGGTGTTTCTTGAAAAGGCTCATTCATCACCCGTTTACTTACAAAATCTTCTTTATTCACATAGCGAAGATTAACCCCAATAAGATCAAAACAAATTAACAGTCCAAGGGCCAGTATAAGCA
>CBDUCK010000086.1:0-11386 GCA_965365635.1 uncultured Muriicola sp. | reverse complement strand
GGATATACATTGAAGACTATTGCTTGTGACAAGTTTTAATAAAATTAAAAGAAAATATATTAGGATATAAAAAAAGGGTGAAAATTAATTCACCCTTACATTTATATTTAAAATAGTGTTTTTATTTTTTTAAAGGATTGGTTTAATCAAAATATTCAAAATACATTGCCCAATTGTTTCCTGGGAAATCACATCCTTTTGCCCATGCAGTTTCTTCACAATCATTACATTCAATTGGGAAAGGAATGATAAGTGGTTGAACTCCATCTGGCAGTAAGATGATGCCCATGAAATCTCCACAATCTGGAATGAATCCATCTCCATTATCCATTGCCAATTGAACTAATTCCTCGGCGCGTTCAATGCTCCAATCCCCAAAGCCACAGTCGTTGCAAGCATCGTCCCTGACATCATCAAGTAATCTCCAGATGGCAAATTGCAAATCTCCATAGGTATATTCTGCTCCTACAATATCCTGATTCAGAAGCCAGTTGACTTTATCAAAATTTTCAGGATATTCAAATGTATCGGCAGGTAAAGTTTCAGTACTTGAATATACTTCGACATCTTCATAGCAGGTATTCAGTGCAATACCAAGGTCGTCATCAATACACCAGGCACCATAATTGCCTGAAATGAGGTTATCAGTAACAGTAATATTTAAATAGGCTTCTGGTCCTTGAGTACCAGTACAGAATTCAACTGTTTCTGGCAGGTTTGCTACGATTTCTTCCAAAGACTGAGATTCACAATTCACAACCGCATGCGCTGCAATATATGGACCTTTTGAAATAGGTACTTCATAAGAAACGCTGGAAACACAACCATGTGAATCTGAATATTCAAAATTACCATTTTTAGGATTACCACTACTGGTCATCGGAAAATCCTCCCGATCAGTAACCACTGACAAGTGGGTTTCACTTAAGCAATAACCAGCATCTACATCATAGGTTATAATGTAATTGTCACCAACTATTGAGACATTAACCGTTCCAACTACCATATTTTGGCCGGCAATAAGATCGGTTTCTGAGAAGGTACAATCACTATCTACCCAGTCAAGTGTACTCGCTGCTTTCGCCTTATTATTTTTCGCTTTTGCGGTGGTAGCTGTGAGCTCCTCCGAATTATCCAACTTTTCCATTTCACACGATGTGAAAGCAATTGGTAAAACCAATAATAAGTAAATAAATTTTTTCATAATGTTAATTTTTTAGTGTTAAAAGAGTTAGTGATTCTTAAAGTTTTAAAATTGCGTTTTTAATAATCGCTTGGCAATGACCTTGATCAGTTGAGTCTCTAAGAAACTAAAATAATTGAAATCGAATAAAGGAATAAGATTAATGCATATTAATCGTCTAAGTACAAAACATGTAGATTGTAGGAAAAAACAGATGAATAAAAACGGCTAACAAGTAGAATTACTTTTTTTAAAAACACCCTAATTATTTAACATCACCGGCATTACCAGCATGGTTACATGTTCACCTTCATCTAAACCATCCATTGGAGTTAAAATTCCGGCCCGGTTGGGTAAGCTCATTTCTATGGAAACTTCTTCCGAAGTAAGATTGGCTAGCATTTCAACCAGGAACCTTGAATTGAAACCAATTTGCATATCATCGCCCTGATACGAACAGGTAAGTCGCTCTTCGGCCTTGTTGCTATAATCGATGTCTTCCGCAGAAATATTTAATTCGGCCCCTGCAATGCGCAAACGGATCTGGTGGGTAGTCCTATTCGAGAAAATAGACACCCTTTTTACGGAACTTAGCAACTGATTTCTTGAAATAGTTAGTTTGTTTGGATTTTCTTTCGGGATCACCGCTTCATAATTAGGATACTTCCCGTCTATCAGCCTACAGATCAATTCTGTATTCTCAAAACTGAATTTAGCATTGCTATCATTATACTCTATCTTCACCTGCTCTTCGCTACCGGCTAAAATCCCTTTCAATAAATTCAACGGTTTCTTGGGCATAATAAATTCTGCCACCTGAGAAGCCTGTACATCCCCACGCTGGTATTTTACCAGTTTATGTGCGTCTGTAGCAACAAAGGTTAAACTCTCTGTAGAAAATTGAAAAAACACACCGCTCATCACAGGTCTTAAATCATCATTGCCCGCAGCAAAAATTGTTTTTGTAATTGCTGTGGCTAAAATATCGCCCATAATAGTGGTAGCACTTGGATTCCCCAATTCTACTGCCTTTGGAAATTCTGCACCATCCGCATACGCCAAAGCATATTTTCCGTAATTAGAGCTGATCTCAACCGTGTGATTGTCTTCTACCACAAAAGTTAAGGGCTGCTCCGGAAACGTCTTCAAAGTATCTAATAAAAGGCGAGCAGGGACGGCAATTGTACCTTCATTATCTGAATCTACTTCCAAAACTGCACTCATAGTGGTTTCCAAATCAGAAGCAGAAACGGTTAGCTTCTTATTCTCTAATTCAAAAAGAAAATTATCCAGAATTGGCAGGGTATTGCTATTGTTGATAACGCCCCCTAAAATTTGAAGTTGTTTTAACAAATAGGTGCTCGATACAATAAATTTCACAGGTAATATTTTTATTGGTTCAGTTAGGTATACTCTATTTTCCTCTCAGTAAGTAGTCAAGAAATGACGTAAAACAAATATATCTTAATTGTCTATTTCCTTAAAACTTACTTATCAACATTTATTTAGCAAATCTTCGCCTTCTATACCATGAAAATAAAAGCCCGATGACTATAACGTATAGGAGCGGAACCCCTATATTAATTAGCTGCCACTTGTTTTTTTGGTTTACAATCTTCTCCTGGTCCAGCAGCTTAAGGTCAAAGGCATGGAGGGGTTGACCATACTCGAGCATAACCAGGTTTGTAATATCAGTAATTATTCGTCCATTTATCATATCCCAAATCCAAGGGCAGGCCATTTCGTAATTGATTTTTTATGATGTCCCCATCAGCAATTACGATCATTTTATTTTCGGGTCCTTTTATGCTTGTTCCGTTCAATTGTAGCGGTTGAATTCTATTGGCATAGGAAGATGTAAATGAGCCTTCAATCAGTAAGGCCAATGGTTGATCCCCATTATTATATTGCTCTTTATCTGGCGGAAAATTCAAAATATTTAAACTGATTTCCTTAGGTACGCGCTCCGTTCTCGATAAAGGGGAGCTTTGATATAGAATGGTTTTCTTGTACCCATTTGGAAGTGTATCTAAGGTACTGGCAAACTGAAACCGTAAAGCCTCAAGATTTGTATTAATTGGATGCTCATTTCTGGAAAATACCATAGGATGATAGGGCCAGGGAACCGGATTGTATTCTGAATTGTTCCCATCCCCACTGGCGAGTACAATCTGAGTAGCATAAAGGTCGTTTACTAAAACCGGGTTAATACGTACCCCATATTTAAAGAAAAAGTCGTCCAGATTCAGATTTCGGGGCATTGCAAAGGCGCTCCCCCGGGCATTAAAAAGACTGTCCAATTCTATAGCCACCGGATCTAGCAACCACAATGATTTACCCCCGTTCACTATAAATTGATCTAAGATGTATTTCTCACTTTCTGTAAAAGCAATGGTTGGCTTGGCAATAATAGCCAAGTCAAATGTCTTTAATTGATTTAATACTCCTTGAGGATTCGTAGATACCGAATCGAGTGTAATGGCCCCTATATTATAGTAATCTCTCAACGAACTCAGGAAATCTGCCACATACATATCGTCTAATTCGCCATTCCCTTTGATAACTGCAATACGCTTCTTTTCTCGCATTGTTAATTTTGTAAAGGCATCTGCAAAGGCATATTCCAAATTCTGCACAGAATTGTTTATGCGATCTTCTGTTGTTGCTCCTAGTTTGTTTTTTAACAAGGATACCTTAACCGTGGTATTCTTATAGGTAACCATGGCCCATGGAAACAATAATTCCTGAGATACTTTTCCTTCGTTTTCTATGGTCACATTGGCAGGGGTTAGCCCAAATTGTTGCAATTGCGCCATAGTAGCTTCTGCCATAGCCGGATCTGCCAAGGGATCCCCGAAGGAGAATTTTATGGCAGAATTAATAGCTGAAAACTCCTCTAAGAGCTGCTGTGTTTCGTTCTTTAGCTTCTGAAACTCAGCAGGCAAATCCCCCGCTAATAAAACATCAATAATAACAGGTGATTTAAATTGAGAAGCAACTTGTTCTGTGGCGTCCGACAGGGTATACCTCTTATCTTCTGTAAGATCTAACCGCACATATACAAAAGAAAAAAGTAGGTTTACCAGAATAACAAGTAAAACCCCTAATCCAATGCTGATAAACCTTCTCTTATTCACTTGTGAGTACGATTCTTTAATTGTGTGGTGGTTAGAAATAGGAAAAAAATAATGCTGCTGATAAAATAAACCAGATCTCTGGTATCTAGTACGCCTCTTCCAATTTGTTCAAAATGAGCTTCAATCCCCAATTGAGAAATCAGCAGTGCCATGGACCCCGTAGCTATAGTGGCAGAAATTGCCTCAAATCCGTAATAGGCAATAAAACATAAAAGCAGTGCCAGAAGAAATGCCACAATTTGATTCTCGGATAGGGTAGAAGCATAAACACCAATAGCACTGTATGTTCCAAGCAGCAATAGTATACCTACATAGGATCCTACTACCAACCCCATATCTAAGTTCCCCGTTTTGGCACCCAATTTAGGAATGGTGATTGGTTTTCTGAGTAATAGCTCTAGTGTCCCTATTTTTTTTTCTTCAGAAAAACTTTTCATTGCAATTGCCGGGATAAGAAAAAGAAAAATCCATGGTGCCAGCATAAAAAAGGCAGTTAAATCTGCAAACCCATATTCAAAGAGATTGTAGGGTCCTTTAAAAACCCATAAAAATAAGCCATTCAATACCAAAAAGATACCCATAACAAGGTACCCGGAAGTGGAAGTAAGAAATGAGGTTATCTCTCTTTTGAAAATCGCCAGCATACTACTAATTTAAAGTATGAATTTTTTGAACACTCCAGGCTTCAGGTTTCTGGTCAAATAGCACTTTCGTCTTTCCCCAAACATTTTTAAAAAAAGTGGAGGTTCTATAGGTCTCCAAATGCTGTTCTGACTCCCAATGGCTATAGGTGAAAAAGACTGCCGGATTCGTCACATCCTGATAAAGCTCTAGAAGCGAACACCCTTCGGTATTTCGAATCGTATCCTTCGTCTCTTCAAAAATGCGTTCAAAACTAGCAATATTCTTTTTTTCAAAAGTTAACTTCACTATTCTAACGATCATTTATTTAAAATTTATAATAACAGTGTCTCTATAATTTAGACCTAATAAACTAGAAGCTCCTCCCACCGTATTTAAATCACTTTTATAGATAGCCAATTCTATATATCCCGAAGAATTAAAAAGCGCCAGAAGATCTCCGGGACCCTTTCGCTGACTTTTCTCAAGATCAAAATTGATGATCTCGCTATACTTATTAACTATTCGAGTTATTTTTTTATTTCTTGCAAGGAGCTCAAATTCCCGGCCTTTTCTATAGGTTTCGAACAAACTTTTTTGAATATTGGTGACTACATTTCCGTAGTTATCTATGTAGATGACACTTCCTACCAGTGTATCGCCGTTATTGGTAATCCTGGGGGCAAATTCTTTTAATTCTTTCAGATCTGTAAATTTCTTACCCACCACTTCTAATTTACCTCCTCTGGCAATATGGCAGGCCACCTTTACAAAAACTTCCATCATAGGAAAAGGACCGGGATGTGGGTTGGGAATCTGCAGTTCTACAATGTTATCGGGCTTTATCTCAGCTGTTATAAGGGTACTAACGCCATTATTTGCCAAAATAAAATAATGACCATCTACATAGACCGCTAGATGCTGATTTTCAACGGTGGGTTCTGCATCAACCCCAACGATGTGGATAGAACCTTTTGGAAAAGCGTGATATGAGTTCTTAAGAATATAAGCGCACTCCTGAATATTGAATGGACTAATTGTATGTGAAATATCAACAATTTTCGCATCTTTCAGTTCATTATAGATAGTTCCTTTAATGGCGCCTACAAAGTGGTCTTTATACCCAAAATCTGTAGTTAAAGTTATGATCGACATGCAACACTGTTGATATTTTTTTGGTTCATCAAACCGAATTATTCTTATGTTTGTGCATCAAAATTACGCAAAAATTTAGCCATTCTAAATTAATATTAATCCCACAGTTTTAACACGACTATTCATTGAACGAACTTACTCTAGAACTCACCGAAATTAGCCCCAGAGAATTTTTTGGACTCGAAAATGAAAATATAGATCTTATAAGGAAGTATTTTCCTAAACTTAAGATAGTTGCGCGGGGAAGTAAGATAAAAGTATATGGGGATGACGAGTTGTTAGAAGAGTTCGACAAGCGATTTAACATGCTTACAGCTCATTTTTCGAAATATAATAAGCTCGATGAAAATGTCATAGAACGGGTTCTAATGAGTAAAGATCAGCAAGAGTATGCCTCTTCTGCTCAGAGTAACGATATTTTGGTCCATGGGGTGAATGGCCGTCATATAAAAGCGCAAACGGTTAATCAAAGGAGATTGGTAGATGCCATGTCAAAAAATGATATGGTATTTGCAATAGGTCCGGCCGGTACTGGAAAAACCTATACCGGTGTGGCCCTGGCGGTGAGGGCATTAAAAAACAGGCAGGTGAAACGCATTATTTTAACCAGACCTGCTGTTGAAGCAGGGGAAAATCTGGGATTTCTTCCTGGCGATCTTAAGGAGAAGCTAGACCCGTATATGCAGCCATTATATGACGCGTTACGAGACATGATACCTGGTGAAAAACTGATTCAGTACATCGAAAATGGGACCATTCAAATAGCCCCAATGGCCTTTATGAGAGGACGAACATTAGATCATGCGTTTGTGATTTTGGATGAAGCCCAAAATACGACCCATGCTCAAATGAAAATGTTCCTGACTCGTATGGGGAAGGATGCTAAATTTTTACTAACAGGAGATCCGGGTCAAATAGATCTGCCAAGAAGAGTGACTTCCGGATTAAAAGAGGCATTACTTATTTTACAAAATGTTGAAGGGATAGAGATGATTTATTTGGACGACAAAGATGTTATTAGACACAAACTGGTAAAAAAAGTAATTGATGCCTACAAGAATATTGAGCATGTGAATTAATAAGCTGTATGAGTAATACCATCACCTCCACCAATTTTAATTTCCCAGGACAAGAAAGTGTTTACAAAGGAAAAGTCCGGGAAGTATACAAACTGAAAAACGACCTGCTGGTAATGATCGCTACCGACAGGCTATCGGCCTTTGATGTAGTGATGCCTAAAGGTATTCCGTTTAAAGGACAAATTTTAAATCAGATAGCTACTAAAATGATGGCCGCTACTGCAGATATTGTACCCAATTGGTTGCTTGCCACACCCGACCCTAATGTGGCAGTTGGGTTCGCCTGTGAACCATTTAAGGTAGAAATGGTGATACGGGGATATTTATCCGGACATGCCGCGAGGGAATACAACAGTGGAAAGCGTACGCTATGTGGTGTAGGGATGCCTGAGGGGATGATAGAAAATGATAAGTTTCCTGAACCCATTATTACGCCGGCAACTAAAGCCGAAAAGGGCGATCATGATGAAGACATTTCCAGAGAGGCTATCTTAGAAAGGCAGATTGTTTCAGAGGAGGACTATGTGGTACTGGAAAACTATACACGAGCGTTATTTGAAAGAGGAACCGAGATCGCGGCCGAAAGAGGACTTATTCTTGTTGATACGAAATATGAGTTTGGAAAGAAAAAAGATGGGACCATTGTGCTGATTGATGAAATTCATACCCCGGATTCTTCCCGGTATTTTTATAAAGAAGGCTATGAGGAACGTCAGAAGGCTTCAGAACCACAAAAACAACTCTCAAAAGAGTTTGTAAGGCAATGGCTTATTCAAAATGGATTTCAAGGCCTGGAGGGCCAGTCTGTGCCGGTAATGTCTGATGAATATATTACTACAGTATCTGACAGGTATATTGAATTGTATGAGAAAATTACCGGGGAAACCTTTGTGAAAGGCGACATCGCTAATATACAGGAGCGGATAGAAGCCAATGTTCTTCGCTATTTGGACGGACTTGTAGATTAACCAAGGAATTTCACCCTGGCAATCCAAATAAATAAGGGTAGAAATAAAAAAAGACCACAATATGTGATCTTTTTTGTAGCGAGAGGGGGACTTGAACCCCCGACCTCAGGGTTATGAATCCTGCGCTCTAACCACCTGAGCTACCTCGCCATCGAATTTGTAAACGGCTGCAAATATAAAGTTTAATTTTGGCTACATCAAAATAAGGGTGTCAAAAATATTCTTGTATAAATATTTTTTTATCATATAGAAATATTTATATTGTCCAAAAGTAAAAAAGCCTTTTAATGAGCGATAAAATTAAATATGAATTGGAGTTTGTAATACAATCTTCTCCTCAATTGTTATTTCAATACCTGTCTACCCCATCAGGGCTGTCAGAATGGTTTGCAGACAATGTAAATTCGAGGGGAGAGATGTTTAATTTTATGTGGGACGGATCCGAAGAAGAGGCAAAATTGCTTAAGAAAAAGAGCGACGAATTTATTCGATTTGCCTGGGACGGTAGTGAAGATGACTCCTATTTTGAAATGAGGATCATCGTTGATGAAATTACCAGTGATGTATCCTTGTTTATAACAGATTTTGCGGAAGAAGATGAAGTTGAGGAGGCAAAGATGCTCTGGGAAAATCAGGTATCCGACCTTAAACAGGTACTAGGATCTAAATAAAATTCTCTGTAATTAACTGTATATTTGGCCTTGAAAATTTCAAGGCCTTTTTTATGATTAATTTTGATGGCAATCTAATTCAGGATGACACTAAATACCTAAATGCCAGCAACAGAGCATTTTCACATGGCGATGCTCTTGTTGAAACGGTTAGAATCCTTTCTGGTAAAATTGCCTTTTGGGAAGACCATTATCTTCGATTAATGGCGTCTATGCGCATTCTTCGTATGGAAATTCCTATGAGTTTTACCATGGAATTCTTGCAAAATGAAATTACAAGGACCATAGAGGCAAATAATATGAATGAAGGTACGGCAAGTGCCCAGTTCACTATTTATAGAAAAATAGGAGTTGATTCATCAACAGAAACCAACGCTGTTTCTTTTATTATTCAAACAAAACAGCTAGAGGCACCTTTCTACAATATAAATACTGCTCCGTATGTTGTAGACCTTTTCAAAGAGCATTATATGAATACAGATATGCTTTCAACTATTGCAACAACCAATAAGATGTTGCAAACGGTTGGTAGTATTTATGCAAGAGAGAATGGGTTTCAGGACAGTTTGATGCTTAATTCAGCTAAGAATGTGGTGCAAACATTAAATGGTAATCTTTTTTTGGTACAAGGGACTGTCATTAAAACACCTCCCTTAAAAGACGGATGTGAGAATGGGGTAGTACGTAAAAAAATTATAGAAATCGTTGGAAAACTTAATACATACCAATTGGAAGAGGCTTCCATTTCACCTTTTGAACTACAAAAAGCAGATGAATTGTTTGTAACAAATACACTTATTGGGATTCAACCGATTACTGTTTATAGAAAAGCAATCTTTAAAAGTGATGTAGCAAAAGATTTATTAGGGAAATTAAATGCCCTTGCAAGGCTCACCTAATTGAGACTAGGATTTTCAGGAGCATTGGACCAAAGTAAATAGTCTCCGCCAAGTTCCATCATTTTTTCCTTCCAAAACGAATTGACCGACTTTTCGATGATCTCACTTTCATAATGATTTTTAACTACCACCCAAGATTTAGAATTCAATTCCTGGTCTAATTGTAAAGATGACCACCCGGAATACCCTAAGAAAAATCGGATATCCTTAGGAGTAATAGCTCCATTATTTATTAAGGCAATAGTAGCGTCAAAATCTCCACCCCAAAAAATACCATCGGAAATTTCAACACTCTCGTTTATTAAATGTGGAACTTTATGAATGAAATATAAATTATCCTGTTCTACAGGGCCTCCATTAAAAACTGGAAATGGCACCGTGATTTCTGAAACGAGATCACTAATGTCGTATTCTAGTGGCTTATTTAAAATAAACCCTACAGATCCTTCCTTATCGTGTTCTGCAATAAGGACCACTGAACGGTTAAAGGAAACATCCCCTGTTAAAGATGGTTCAGCAATAAGTAATTTCCCTTTTTTTGGCTTTAGACTTATCATATTTCTCATTCCTGTTTCTAAAATAGGAAAAACAGGTTACAAACAAAAAATTTATCATAACTAAAAAAGCACTTCCTTGTGGGAAGTGCTTTTATATATTCTTTTAAAAGAAAAATTAGTTAACTGCATTTCCTAAATCAGAACCTGCTTTGAATTTAACTACATTTTTTGCTTTGATTTGGATGGTTTTTCCAGTAGAAGGGTTTCTTCCCTCTCTTGCGCTTCTTCTAGATACTGACCAAGACCCGAATCCAACTAAAGAAACTCTGTCACCTTTTTTTAATGCACCTTCAACATTTCCTAAGAAAGATTCTAAAGATTTTTTTGCGGCTGCCTTTGTGATGCCAGCATCAGCTGCCATTGCATCGATTAATTCTGTTTTGTTCATAATTTAATTAAATTAATAGTTGATAAACATTTTAAAGCTTTAACAAATTTATACGGATTTACCGTTAACACAAGTAAAAGCAAGGGAAATCGGGGTTTTTGTTGATAACTTGAAGCGTTTGTTGATAAAGTGGCTTTTTTAACTGTATTCTGTGAGCCCAATAACGACGGCACTTCAGACAACATGCGCTTTTGAATCTAAATTTAAGCCATTAAGAACATCTTTTATTGCCATTCTTCGCTTCCCCGGTAACTGTATCTGCAATAAGTGAATATATCCCCCTTTAGCCACTATTTTCATAGAAGATTTGTCCACCACAACAGCTCCGGGTTCAAAATTGTGCTGTATTCTTTCTAACGAGGCATCATATATTTTTAGATATAAGGAGTCGCTCGGTGTATGTAATGTGGTCCAGGCTGCAGGGTAGGGACTAAGCCCTCTGATATGATTATATATTTTTTCAATTGGCAGATTCCAATTAACTTCACAAATCTCTTTTGTTAATTTAGGAGCCATTTTACTGCTGGTTGTATTCTTTTGATCTATAGTTACTACCTTGTTCTGTTCAACCAGCCTGGCAGTTTTAATAACCAGTTGAGCACCAAGGGACATAAGCTTATCATGAAGGATGCCAGCTGTATCTTTATTCGATATAGGGCATTCCTCTTGCAATATGATGGCGCCGGTATCTATTTTTTCATCAATAAAGAAGGTGGTTACACCTGTTA
>CBDUCK010000085.1:0-11469 GCA_965365635.1 uncultured Muriicola sp. | reverse complement strand
CCTACCGTAACCGACATTACACAAACACCCAATATTATCGTCTTAAAGGTAGACACCTTTAACGATGAGAACGAAGATGGTATCTTCCAGGCAGGAGAAACTATTGGTTATGCTTTTACGGTCACCAATACCGGAAATGTAACCCTATCTAATATTACGGTAACCGATCCGTTGGTTACAGTAACGGGAGGTCCTTTAGCAAGTTTAGCACCGGGAGCAACGGATAATTCAACTTTCAGTGCAAGTTATACCATAACCCAGGATGATATTGATGCCGGAAGCTTTAGCAACACAGCTATTGTTAACGCTGAAGATCCTGACGGAGAAACAGTAACAACACTATCAGATGATCCTGACGATCCAACGGATAACGACTCGGACGGCGATGGTAATCCAGATGATCCAACAGTAACAGATATTCCATCACAACAAGTAATAGATGCGGTTGATGATGCCTTAAGTATAAGCGCAACGGACGGAGCAACAGGAGGAGTGCTACCAGATTACAATGTGTTAAACAATGATACTTTGGATGGGGATGCTGTGAATCCGGCAGATGTAACTATAACGTCAACACCTACCGGGCCATTAACAATCAATAGTGATGGTACAGTAACGATTGCACCAGATACTGCCCCTGGCACCTATACCATAGCATATACCATTTGTGAGGTAACCAGTTCAACCAATTGCGATACCGCCACGGTTACAATAATTGTAGATCCAATACCGCCAATAGATGCAGTAGATGATACAATTAGTGTAAGTGCTACGGATGGCCTGGATGGGGGAGAAATCCCAGATTTTAATGTGTTGAACAATGATACTTTGGATGGGGATGCTGTGAATCCGGCAGATGTCACGATAACGTCCACACCTACAGGGCCATTAACAATCAATAATGATGGTACTGTTAGTATCACACCAGATACCGATCCTGGAACCTATACAATTGAGTATACTATTTGTGAAAATGCAAATACAGACAATTGCGATACGGCAACAGTTACAATTACGGTTGACGGAATTATGGTCATAGATGCCGTTAATGATGAATCTAGTGTAAGTGCAACCGAAGGCGCATCAGGGGTGATAATACCCAACTTCAATGTGTTAGACAATGACACTCTGGATGAGGTTGCTCTTAATTTGGCAGATGTTATTTTGACCTCGACGCCAACAGGACCGTTAACGATTAATAGTGATGGAACATTAAGCGTTGCACCAGATACCAATCCTGGCACCTATACCATTGAATATACGATTTGTGAGTTAGCAAACGCTTCCAATTGCGATACAGCTACTGTAACAATTGTGGTTCGTGAGCTTGCCAATATCGTCTTGTTAAAGGTAGATACCTTTAATGATGAGAATGGCGATGGCTTTGCACAGGTAGGAGAGACCATCAGCTATGTGTTTACAGTAACCAACAATGGAGAAATACCTTTAGGCAACATTACAGTAACAGATCCATTAGTAACGGTCTCCGGAGGACCGCTTCAAAGTTTGGAACCGGGGGAATCGGATAACACTACTTTTACTGCTGTCTATACAATTACCCAGGCAGATATCGATAATGGATCTTTTAGTAACTCCGCCTTAGTTAATGCCTTTGTTCCGGATAATGGGCCGGTAGGAAGCCTTTCTGATGACCCGGATAACCCAACGGATATTGATTCGGATGGCGATGGAAATCCTGATGACCCTACCGTCACTGATTTTCCTGCACAACCAAAGGTAATTGATGCAGTAGATGATGATTTAAGTGGCAGTCCTGTTGACGGAGATACAGGAGGAGTTATTTCTAATTTCAATGTTTTAGATAATGATACATTGGATAATGACGGGGTAGATCTTACCCTAGTGACATTAACATCAACACCTGCAGGACCATTAACGGTTAATGCAGATGGAACTGTGAGTATAGCTCCGGGAACTTCTCCGGGAACTTACACCATAGACTACACAATCTGTGAGATAGCTGATCCAGAGAATTGTGATACGGCTACGGTTACGATACTCGTTGGAACACCTTTGGTGATAGATGCAGTAGATGACGATTTACGAGGTAATCCTGTGGACGGTGATGCAGGTGGCGAAATAGCAGATTTTAATGTATTGAATAACGACACCCTCGACGGAGCTGCAGTTGATTTAACATTGGTTACTTTAACAGCTACTCCTACAGGTCCTCTCACAATTAATGAGGATGGTACAGTTACAGTTGCACCGGGTACTTCTCCTGGTTCATATACTATAGACTATACGATCTGTGAAGTGGCAAATCCTACGAATTGTGATACGGCTACAGTACTAGTTGAAGTGATAGCTGGTCCTGATATAATTGATGCCGTAGATGATGATTTTAGAGGCATTTTTGTAGATGGCAACAGCGGTGGCGAGATAGCAGACAGTAATGTGTTAGACAATGACACCCTCAATGAAGATCCTGTTAATCCTGCAGATGTCACTATTACTTCCACACCCACCGGTCCTCTTACGGTTAATGAAGATGGTACGGTAAGCGTACTTGCCGGTACACAACCCGGTACATATACTATAGATTACACTATTTGTGAAGTAGCAGATCCTACTAATTGTGATACCGCTACTGTTACCGTATTGGTCTCTGAAGATACCGGGCCATTTAAAATAGAAGTTAACCAGATGGTAACTCCTAATAATGACGGTAGAAATGATTTTCTGTTTATTCGCGATGTTGATTTCGCCAAGAACAATACAATGAAGATCTACAACCGATGGGGTGTTCCCGTCTATGAAGGCGCTAATTACAATAACCAGAACAATGTATTTGATGGGAGGTCTAGAGGACGATCTACATTGAGTGTTGAGGATTATTTACCCGCAGGTATTTATTTCTATATATTTGAATATGACTTAAACCAGAAAAGAGTTACCGACAGTGGGTACCTTTATTTGAGTAAATAATAGATGATTAAGAATATGATTAAGTATAAAATTCTTTTGGTTTTCTTGTTTATAGGTGCTACCCTAAGTGTACAAGGACAACAAGATTCCCAGTATACTCAGTATATGTATAACACCATGAGTGTTAACCCGGCCTATGCAGGATCCCGGGGTCAGTTAAGCATAGCCGCGTTGTATAGGTCGCAATGGGTAGGTTTAGATGGTGCTCCGAAAACACAAACCCTTAATTTACATTCCCCAATTAGGAATAGTAGATTGGGGTATGGGATTTCTGTTGTTAATGACAACATAGGGAACGGGGTAGTACAGGAAACCTATTTTGATGCTGCTATTTCATATACCATTGATGTATCTCAGACCGCCAAACTGTCTTTTGGCCTGAAAGCTGGAGGAAATTTACTTAACCTCGATTTTGAGCAGTTAAGAAATTTTGATCAGGAACCTATTACTGACGGAGCAGACATTACCAATAATTTTTCTCCAAACTTTGGTTTCGGGGTCTATTATCATACAAACCGCTTTTATTTGGGTCTGTCTGCACCCAACATGCTCGAAACGGATTATTTTGATAACTCCCAGAGGACAGCAAATTCGGTGCAGTTTCAGTCAACAGAACGCCTGAATTTTTATTTGATAACAGGCTATGTATTTGACCTTAATTACAATTTAAAGTTTAAGCCGGCATTTTTGATGAAAGCGGTTGGTGGTGCCCCATTACAACTCGACTTTTCAGGTACCTTCTTAATGAATGATAAATTTTCCTTTGGAGCGGCCTATCGATGGGATGCTGCTGCCAGTGCGTTGGTTGGATTTCAAATTTCTGAACAATTAATGATTGGATTGGCATATGACAAAGAGATCACAGAATTAGGCGGTTCACGGTTTAATGATGGTTCTTTTGAGTTCTTATTAAGATTTGAACTGGTACGTTCTTTCAGGGGATTGGTATCACCTAGATTCTTTTAAAAATGGATTACATGACAAAACGCATATTTATTGTAGGTATCTTCTTGTTCTCGGTCCTCGGTAATGTATTTGCCCAGAACAAGCCTGAAAAGAAAAAAGAGAAATATTCGTATTCCTTATATACGAAGGTGTATCAGAAGCGTTTAATGGAGAATCCTAAGAAAGTTAAGGATTCTGTCTTATTGAAACTGGCAAATTCTTATTATTTAATTTCCGACTATGAAAATGCTGCCAGGGTTTATGATATATTAGATAAAAGAGCATTTAAATTTCCAGTAGAGCTCAATTTTAGGTTTGGACAAAGTCTAAGAGCGATAGGAAAAGAAGAACTCGCAAAAGAAAAGCTGGCGACTTTTTACAGCGAGTCGCAATCTAATTCTTTAGAACAAAGTACCAGGGTCTATAAAATTAAAAACCTAAATGAGTATTTTGAAAATCTTAAAGACAGTATTAATCTTAATGGATTTTCGGACTTTGCGCCTGCTTTTTACAAGCAAGGCCTCATTTTTTCTTCTGATAGGGATACCGGAAACTTACATCGATACCGACATAGTGGTACCAATAAGGACTTTTTAGACCTGTATCAATTTAAGTATAACGATGATTCGCTCGGAATTATCTCAAAAGTAAATTTTCTTGGAAGTGGTTTTACAACTCGTGAGGCTGAATCAACTTCTATTAAGGTAGATGAATCTACAGCAACATTTACCAAGGATGGTAAGACAATGTATTTTACGGCTACTAATTTTAAAAATGGTGACCATATAAAGGACAATAGTAATATTGTACGGTTAAAAATATATAAAGCCGTTCTAGAGGCCGAAGGATGGCGTATTGTGGACGATTCCTGGTACAGAAATCAAAGCGGAGATCAGGCTTTTAATACAGATAGTCATTCTTTTTCAAATCCTGCTTTGAGTCCTGATGATTCCAAACTCTACTTTTCATCGGACATGCCCGGAACAAGGGGCTTATCCGATATTTTTGTAATTAATATCAATGAAAATGGGGTGTACGATGGGGTTAAAAATTTAGGAGATAATATTAATACACAATTCAGGGAAAGCTTTCCTTTTGTAAGCGCCGAAGGCCGTCTGTATTTCTCTTCCGACCGCATTGAAGGTAAAGGAAAACTAGACGTTTATTCTGTTGCACTAAATAATAGTGGATTAGTGTCTTCGAAGCCAGAAAATTTGGGAGCGCCAATAAATAGTGAAAGCGATGATTTTACTTTCATTTATGATAGTGATAATGAATATGGATTTTTTGCCTCAAATAGGAAAAGGACCTTTAAAAATAACCGTGGCAAATCCATGGATTATGAGGACGATAATATTTATGCCTTTACAGCTGAATGTATCAATCCCAAAACCTTAACTGGGATTATCTATGATAGAGAAACAAAGCTTCCACTTTCAGGAACTACTATTAATATTATCGATGATAATAATAAAATTATTAGATCTACTATCACTAACGGAGAAGGGGCATATAGTATATCGATTGATCGAACAAAAAACAATTTTGTAAGGGCTTCCAGGGAAGGTTACAGGCCGGGTGAGGAGTATTTAATAATAGCACCATGCGAATTGCGTTTGGTAGACATATACCTGGAGCCAGATTGTGTTTCAGTAAGTACGGATTTAGCAAAGTTATTGGGCTTAGACCCTACGATCTTTTTTGATTTCGATAAAGATGAAATTAAAAATGATTATAAAGATGAATTAGATATCATTGTTACGGCCATGGAACTATATCCCAGTTTAAAAATTAAGGTAAACTCGCATACCGATAGCCGGGGAGATAATGATTCCTACAATAAGCCTTTATCAGAAAGAAGGGCTAAATCAACCGTGGATTATATTGCCTCCAAGGGTATAGACAGGTCTCGTTTGAAATATGAAGGTTTTGGTGAAACCAAACTTGTCAACAATTGTAAAGATGGTGTTAGATGCTCCAGAGAAGCCCATCAGAAAAACAGACGCTCAGAATTCATTATAGACTGTGAAGAAGGCGAACGATGCTGTTATTAAAAGGAACAAAATAAAAAGATGCTTTTTAAAAAGGGTTGATTTATCCAAATTGGCCCTTTTTTGGTTATAAGTCAATTCCCTACATCAAAGAGTCTCTTCACCAAGTGTATCTGTGATTATACAACATTCTTTTAAGTGTTAGTCGCTTAATGGGTATTTTTGATTTAATTGGTTATCTGGTATGGCTTTACGGGCCATATTGGATGCAAATCCATTTATTCCAATGAAATTTTTACCACTGCTAAGAAACCTGGGTATCATAAGCTGTTTGGCACTTTGCAGTGTTGTAAACGGGCAGACTACTGGTGATTATAGATCCGTTGCAAGTGGTAACTGGAGTAGTACCGCTGTTTGGCAAATATATAATGGAGTTAGTTGGGTAAATGCGACAAGTTATCCTGGCGAGAATGCTAATACAAACCAAGTGTTAATTGGAAATGGCAATACGGTTACCTTAAATGTCAACATAACTTTATACACAATAAATAACCTTATCATTGGCGATAACACAGGCACAGATGATATTCTCTTGCTGCCGGATAATGGTGATTTTTACGTCAGTTTAAACACCTTTGCTGTTGAAAGCGATGGTATTCTGGAATGGGTTAAAAATGCCGATATTAGCTTCCCTGAAGGTACCATTATTTATAATAATGGAGGAACTATTAGTACCTCCAAGAGTTGTAATTCCTCCCAGGTTATTTTTATCGGGAATGATAAATTCTCTACCTGTAATGGGAACGGAGGATCAGATTATTCTTTTGATGACATAGAATCCGCTCTTTCGCCACCAACGAGCGATGGCGATATTACAGCATGTGAAGAAAATCCCATTCAAACACTGCTAGCTTCGGCTACGCCACCTTCCGGCGCCTATGTTGAGTGGTATAACACTTCTGAAGGAGGTGCTTTGGTTAGTCCTACGCTGAGCACGGTAGGAACAATAACCTATTATGCAGAAAGTGTGGATAGTAGCGACACCAATCGAAAAAGTATATTCAGGACACCGGTGACACTTACGATAGAAGATAGCCCTACAATCGCAATATCAAATGCTCCCAGTTGTAATTTTTTTACCAATACCTATGAATTGGAAGTAACTGTTAGTAATGGAAACGTAACCAGTACCGCAGGGACTGTTGCCAATATCTCGGGAAATATCTGGCGGATCTCGGATATTCCGTCTGGAACAGATAGTATGGTAACCGTAACGGCAGCAAATGGTTGTTATGTAACACTAGCTGTTTCGGCACCAGATTGTGCGTGCCCTGCAGTAAATGCACCAGTGAGTGGAGGAGATATGGCTTATTGTACAGGGGACCCGGTTCCCTCCATCAGTGTTACTGTGGGACCCGGTGAAACTGCAGATTGGTACGATGCAGCTTCCGGAGGAACGCTATTAGAAAGTGGGAATACCTCGTATACCCCATCAGGAGCTGGCCTGTTTTATGCAGAGACCAGGAATTTGAACACAGGTTGTCTAAGTAATTCCCGTACAGGGGTTACAGTAACCGAAGAGCTGCCGGCAACTGCTTCGATGGGCCCCGATCTAACCGTATGGGTAGGTAATGATGCGGTATTCAGTTTCACTGCTTCTAACGCAAATACCTATCAATGGCAGATAAGTACGGATGGAGGAACTGTGTATACTGATTTGGCAGACAATGCTTTTTATCAGGGCACTCAAACCACAGCCTTAACCGTCAAAAATGTAGAAGTAAGTAAAAATGGGTATTTATTTAGGGTAATTGTTTCTAATTCCATGTCTTCTTGTCCCGCGTCAAATTCATCTTCAGCGCTTTTAACTGTTCAGGTAAGAAGGGTGATCACCAACAGGAAAACTACCTATCGGGTAAATCACTAGTAGGAAACAAAAAAGGCAAACATTTTAAACCCGAAAGGATTCATATATAGGGTGTTAATCGACCAATGGATCATTCATTTTCTGTAATTATTTTTGAGTACCACTTCAATTATTGATTCGTTGACAATGCATTTTATCGGATACACAACAAAATTTTATGGTAGCCGTGTAGTATCTCTATTTTTATGCTAGAATGACAGATATGCATAATTCATGATTCTTTCTCAACGTCAGAAAATTTTCATCTTCACTTTTGGTTTGTTCGTTTTAATGGGCTATTCTCAAAGTGGGGTAGGTGCCAACTTCGGAATTGAAGCTGATGCTTATTCTGGTGATGTTGTTTCCGGACTAACCACGGATGATTGGTTTTATAATGGAACTTCAGGGTATGGTGTGATTGATGAAGCTACTGCTGTTGCCATGGGCTATGGAGCCCAACTAGCTGCAGGTAGTAATATTGCCTTCGACTTAAGGCAGAGTATACCTAACTATGCTTCCAATAATGGTTATATATGGTATAGTGCCCGGTATGGAAGGGATTACGTTAATGGTTCTTCTGATGACCTTACAGTTTTTACTGGAGGTCAGAATGGCCAGAATCCAACCACAAGCTGGGGTGTTACATCAGGATCATTGCCATCCAAAACCGATATTGTAGATAGTGGTGTACAAATGAGAAGGAATGGTATTACTGTTTCAGATGACTTATGGGTAAATATGATGATTTCCACCTTGTCTTCCAGTGGCAATCATTTTGTAGATTTTGAATTGTTTGTTTCTGAAATACAAAATACCGGGACTGGCTTTAGTAATTCTGGATCCGATGAGGGTCATACCGCCTGGAGGTTCGATGCAAGTGGCAATGTAACCACCATTGGAGATATGATCATTGGGTTTTCGTATAGTGGAGGAGGTGTTTCCGGAGTGGAGATTCGGTTATGGGTAGATCGTTCGATATTTAACCCAGGGAATACACCAGGTGGAACATCGACCTTTATATGGGGTGGAAGCATAGATGGCGGTAGTACCTATGGATACGGACAAATAGTGGTGCCGGGAGGTGCCTTGCTAAGTAATGTTAATTCCCTGGCAACAACAGGTCCGCCCTGGGGCACTACCAATACGTCTGGGTATACCGCAGATTTCAATGCTCAATATTTTGCAGAAGTAGGCGTTAATTTTACGCAATTGGGATTTGATCCCCAGGCCTTGTTTGGAAATGGAGCTGCTTGTGATTCACCCTTTAGTGCAATACTAACAAAATCAAGAACGTCATCTGCGTTTACCTCTTCTCTTAAAGATTTTGCTGGTCCTTATGATTTTTTAGGCTCAGCGGAGGGGACTCAGGTAAATACAGTTATTACCGATCCTGGAGATTTTGATTCCTGTATAATTGGCGAAACCTTAACGTTGCAGGCTGAATTTATTTCTCCCTCCTCAGATTATATATGGTATTCTTTAACTCCGGGCGTAGTATTTCCGGCGAATGGTTTGTCTGAAATATCAGGAATAGGCTTGGACAATGTACTTATAGATTCGATGGGCGATTATCAACTGGGTATTGCACCTTTATCTGGCTGTTCCCCGGCCACAGAACCAACGGACATTATAAGTATCCGGGCCATACCGTGTGCAGTTGATAATGCATATAATGGAGCAGAAAACACGCCCATTAATGTTGCGGCCGTAGGGTTATTGGGAAATGATACTGATAATGATGTCGGGGATGTTCTTGTGGTGAATACAGTTCCAGTGGTAGACGTCTCTAATGGTTCTCTCACGCTTGCTGCAGATGGGAGTTTCTCGTACGTACCCGATGCTGGATTTAATGGTACTGATACTTTTACCTATCAAGTTTGTGATTCCTTTGGTTTCTGCGATACAGCGGGGGTAACGTTAACTATTTCAAAAGACTTTGATGGTGATGGTATCATAGATCCCATAGACCTGGATGATGATAATGATGGGATTATAGACACTACCGAATCTAATGGAATTGATCCAAGTGCCGATGCAGACAATGATGGAACTCCAAATTATCTGGATGCAGAGTTTTGTGTCCTGAATGCCTTTGGGGTTTGTGATAACCTGGATGCGGACACCGATGGCCTCCCTAACCATTTGGACCTGGACAGTGATGGAGATGGCTGTAATGATGTCTTGGAAGCGGGCTTCACGGACGATAATGTCGACGGTATTTTGGCAGATTCCCCTACAGCAGTTGATGCCAACGGGCAGGTAACAGGTACCAATGCCGTTGATGGCTACACGACCCCGGCGGATGGCGATGGTAATACAATTGCAGACTATTTAGAGCCAGGATCAAACGCCGTAATAGACGTACAACCTTCCAATAGTACTGCTCTTAGCGGGGATGCTACATCATTTACTGTGACAATTACTGCTGCCAACACGTATCAATGGCAAATAAGTACTGATGGCGGTGGTATATTTACGGATCTTGCAGATGGCGGTATTTACGCTGGCACCACTACCGCAACCCTGAATATCAGTGCAGTTACACTGTCTATGAACACTTATCAATACAGAGTGATCGCCTCCAACTCGGCTTATGTCTGCGATCCTTCCGTTACTTCAACTGCAGCTGTCTTAACTGTTAAGATACAAAGCATCATTACAAACAGGAGAATCACCTACAGAGTAAATAAATAGTCGTCTCATTTTTCACAAGTTTTTGAAGTTTTTTCCTACACGAAGTCCTTCGGTAAAGCTTGCTATTATTGCGATGATCGACCAACGAAACCATACGAATAGTATGGTTTTTTTTAGGGATTACCTCAAATATCGATACTTAGACAGTGCATTTCAACGAGTACACAACAATTATTTTCCTGGGGGTAGGTTCGGGTTAAATTTGTTAGATGATAAAATAATGTTTGGTGAAATAGATTCATCAAGCAACCAAAAAGTTAATGATATAAAAAGTATTGAAAAACAGCAAATGGTTTTAAAAAACTTTCTTGAAATTTTATATAACGCAACCAAATTGAAGAATAAAAAGAACATATATAATTTATTAACCATGGATAAGAGAATCCTATTGTTACTTATGTTTCTGGTATCCGGAGTTGCTTTTTCACAAACAACTGTCACGTTACAGGATCAATGTAATTGTGAAGTACTAAGTGGAACAGCAGTAACATCCCCGGGGATGACCACACCAAGTGGAGCCGATACAGGAGATATCTATGTTAATACAAATACGGGTATTATTTATTTCTGGGATGGTGATTCCTGGGAGCTAACCGCTTCCGATGATCAGCAGCTTCAGAACTTTAGCTTTAATGCCGGCACCAATCTCTTGTCGTTGGATATTGAAGGTGGTAATAGCATAAGCGTAGACCTTTCCGCATTAAGCAATGCCGGAACAGATGATCAGCTAATTTCTCTTACGGGGAATATCCTTACCCTCGAAAATGGAGGGACAGTAGATCTTACCCCTTATTTGGATAATACAGATGATCAGACTATTACTAATTTCAGTATTGATGCCAGTAATATTGTAACCCTCACATTGGAGAATGGGAATACACAGACAGTGGATCTTTCCGGATTACTTGGAACGGATGATCAAACGGCAGCTGAGGTATCTTATGACAATACAGCAAGCGGACTAACCGCTACCAACGTACAGGA
>CBDUCK010000084.1:0-11509 GCA_965365635.1 uncultured Muriicola sp. | reverse complement strand
TTATATCGAAAGTTTCTGGCCCGAATACAAGCTCATTCGATACGCTAACTCTATGCTTCCTGAAAAGGCACGGATATTGGCCATTTTTTTGGGGTAAATTCTAAGGAGATTCAGGATACTTATATACGTCTCGATGGTGACCTGGAACGATTGTTAAAGGCACTAGATAAGAAAGTTGGTAAAGGAGAATACACTGTTTTTTTGACTGCCGATCATGGGGCAGTAGATGTACCTGCCTATTTGGAAGATCAAAAAATCCCGGCAGGATACATGGAGTCTAAATCGATGTCTGTAAAGTTCAATGAATTTTTGGAGTTTACCTATGGGAAAGCAAAACTGATAAAGAATTACAGCAATGCACAATTTTTCTTGGATCATGAGGTAATAAAAAATTTGGATTTAAAGGTAAAGGATGTACAAGAAAGCATCGCTCAGGAACTACTAGGTTATGAGGGTGTCAGCAAAGTGTATACGGGCTATCAGATGGTTCAAAATGAATATACCAAAGGAATGCCTTATATCACTCAGAATGGTTATAATCATAAACGATCCGGAGATGTACTTTTGGTGTTAGATCCGAATGTTATCTATTATCCAAGGACCGGTTCTACACATGGATCTCCCTATATATATGATACCCACGTCCCGTTACTATTCTTTGGAAAAGGAATTAGAAAAGGAAGTACGTCGGTACGAACAGAGATCCCCGACATAGCGCCAACATTGGCGGTACTGCTTGGTATAGCTTTTCCTAATGGGACAACGGGCGAGCCTATTTCAGTAGTATTAGACTAATTTTTTGCGGATATTTTGCCAACGTAGGTTGCGTATAAATTTCCCTTCTTGTGAAGAGACCAGATAGGGGACATGCTCTTTTTTGGCACTAAAAAACCCTTTCAGATTATCTATAATTGTTTGAAATTTACCTTGCTTTACGGCCATTTTTACAGAGGCTATTAAGGTGATCACAAGCCCATAACGCATGGTGTACATAGCCTTGCCTTGCAAAAAACGCGCTCTTTTATTGTAGGCATTCCCTATGGGTCTTTGGTGTTTCACTTTGAGTAAAGGGTCGGTAACAATATCGAATTGGTGATATTGAGCTAAAAGTTCATCAACGGTATCCCATCCCATAGCTGTCTTAAGTTGTCCAATTGCTTTAAAACAAGCTTTGGTATACGACTTGAACGCTCCCCGTACATGGTCTGTGTTCATTGGATGATTTAATTCCCATACACCTTCCGGAGTTTTTTCATAGGCAAAACCACCAGCAATGCCAATAGAACTAGAAGATTTAAAAATGGAACTAATTTTTTCAAAATAGTGCTCAGGGAGCACAACATCTGCATCTAATTTTACAATAAAATCATAGTTTTCATCAAGTGTAGCCAGTCCTTTATTAAATGCTGCAACCACCTTACTACCCGGCATATGTTGATCTGAAGATTGGTTGTTTATTCCTCGAATAAACGGATATTGATCGGAGTATTGACGAATAATAGTAGCGGTATCATCTGTGGAGTGATCGTTCACGACAATAACTTTTTTAGGAAGCACCGTCTGTTTTACGATACTTTGTAATGCATCTTCCAGAAAAGCCTGTTCATTATGTGCCGGTATAATTATGTAATAGTTCACTAGTTCACAAGGGTGTTTAAAAGTAGTTAGCAGACATTCTAAAGAATTCCTAGGGAGCACCAGGATGTTGTCTTTCGGCGTAAACAATATAATACCGTGGCGTAAACTTCCGTAGTATCGGACGCAGTCCAATTTTATTTACGGGATGTGTCCATTTAGCCCGGTCTTTAATCTCCCACCCGGCTTTTTCCAATAGCCAATCAAATTGCCAGTCTTCAAACTCATGGTAATGTCTGTCCCAGGGATCTGTTTTGCTTTGGTAGGCCGAAGAAAACCAAAGTTTTAAAGGAATACTCACCACCAGTTTATCTGCTTTAATCTTTGTTAAAACATTAAAAGGAGCAACCAAATGTTCAAATATTTCAAACGCCGTAACCACTTTGGCGTCCGAATTCAGAACCGATGTAAAATCCAAATCCAGATCTTCACCTTTGGTATTTTCAACAGAATACCCGTTTTCCCGCATAATAGCCGTAAAAGGATTTTCCACCCCTAAATCCAGAATAGTTTGTGATTTGGAAATATGTTTAAGTAGAAAAGAAAGCGTGTTAGAATAACGTTTCTTCGGAAAATTTTTCTCGTACATTAATTAGCATCTATAAACCACGGCGTTGATATTCATTCCAGCACCTACGCTGGCAAATATAACAACATCTCCTTCTTGAATATGCTGATTCTTAATCTTTCCGCGCTTAACCATATCAAATAATGTGGGGACAGTAGCCACGGAACTATTTCCCATTTCGTGTATATTCATCGGCATTATATATGCTGGCATCTCCATATTATAGAGACTGTAGAATCTCTTTACGATAGCCTCGTCCATTTTCTCATTAGCCTGATGGATAAATATTTTTTTCACTTCTTCAATAGAAACGCCACTCTTGTCCAGACATTCCTTAATGGCAGTTGGGACATAGGTTATTGCAAATTCATATATTTTACGCCCGTACATTTTTATGTAGTGAAGGTCATCTGGCATCTCTTTTTTATAGGAGGTGCCATGGAATAAATAGTATGCCTCTTCATTGGCATACGTGGCTGAATTATGGGCTAAAATCTCCCCTCCCCCTTCTTTTTCCTCCAGAATACATGCTCCTGCTCCATCCGAATAAATCATAGAATCCCGATCATGAGGGTCTACCACTCTAGATAAAGTTTCAGCTCCCACAATCAGACATTTTTTTGCCATCCCACTTTTTATAAAAGCATACGCCTGTATCATACCTTCAACCCATCCAGGGCATCCAAAAAGTAAGTCGTAGGCAACACATTTTGGGTTTTTAATTTTCAAATTATTTTTTACACGGGTGGCTAAACTTGGCAAGGTATTACCATGACCCGATCCATACGATACGTCCCCAAAATTATGGGCAAATATGATATAATCTAATTCTTCAGCATCAATACCTGCATCTTCAATAGCATTTTGTGCGGCATAAAAGGCAAGGTCAGAAGTATTCAGTTCATTACTGGCATAGCGTCTTTCATTAATCCCGGTAATGGCTTTAAATTTCTCAATTATTACCGTATTAGACTGTGGAAACGCTGCTCCATCACTATTTAAAAAAAGCTTATTTTCAAATGCTTTGTTTGGGACCGTTACTTCCGGGATATAGGACCCGGTTCCGGTAATTGCAATACTCATAAGACACTACTTGGTTTTCTAATAGAAATATACTTAAATATACATCTTTTAAACATAATTATCTGGTTGCTATTACGATGTTCAGTTGAGTATTATGGGGCTTTTTTCTTATTAAAAAGAGCCGCTATTACAACAAAACAGGGATAATTAGTAATTTACTCAACTTCAGCATAAGCCTCAATGGGCGCACAAGTACAAATTAAATTACGATCTCCATAGGCGTCATCTACCCGTCGAATGCTCGGCCAGAATTTATTATCAGCGATATAGGGTAAAGGGAATGCAGCCTTTTCTCGGCTGTAAGGATAAATCCATTCGTTTGCTGTAACCATCTGAAGGGTGTGGGGCGCATTTTTAAGAACATTATTGGTATCCTCTACATTGGCGGCATCAATTTCGTGCCGAATAGAGATCATAGCTTCGCAAAACCGGTCTAGTTCTGATAAACTTTCACTTTCTGTAGGTTCAATCATCATAGTTCCTGCTACCGGGAAGGAAACCGTGGGAGCATGGAAGCCGTAATCCATAAGTCGCTTTGCAATATCCGTAACTTCAATACCTTTTTGCTTAAACGGACGGCAATCTATGATCATTTCATGTGCGGCCCTACCTTTTTCTCCCGTATAAAGAACATCAAACTTACCTTGCAGTCGTTGTTTTATATAATTTGCGTTTAGTATCGCTATTTCAGTGGCTTTTTTTAAGCCATCAGCACCAAGCATTTTTATATACCCATAGGAAATAAGACAGGCTAAAGCGCTGCCCCAGGGAGCTGCGGAAATAGCGGTTATAGCTTTCTCTCCACCTGTTTTAATAACCGGGTTCCCTGGTAAAAATGGAACCAGTTGTTGAGCTACACATATTGGTCCAACTCCAGGCCCCCCGCCACCATGGGGAATAGCAAAGGTTTTGTGTAAATTAAGATGGCATACATCTGCGCCAATAATAGCCGGGTTGGTTAATCCTACCTGGGCATTCATATTGGCACCATCCATATAAACCTGTCCGCCGTGATCGTGAATTAATTTCGTAATGTGTCGTATAGAAGATTCGAATACTCCGTGGGTAGAAGGGTAGGTTACCATTAAAGCCGCCAAGTGATCTGAATGCAGAGCTACTTTTTCTTCGAGATCTGCCACATCTATATTTCCCTTTTCATCAGTTTTGGTTACTACTACCTTCATGCCGGCCATTACAGCCGAAGCAGGATTGGTGCCATGCGCAGAAGCCGGGATGATGCATATATTCCTGTGAGTGTCCCCCCTGGATTCGTGGTAGGCTCTTATGGTCATTAATCCTGCGTATTCTCCCTGAGCTCCTGAGTTGGGCTGCAAAGAAGTGGCAGCAAATCCTGTAATGATGGTTAATTCTTCTGCTAAATCCTGTAATATTTGTTGGTAACCTTCCGCTTGGTTTAAAGGAACAAACGGATGAATATTTCCCCATTCGGCCATACTTAAAGGCAGCATTTCTGTTGCGGCATTAAGTTTCATGGTGCAAGAACCCAAAGAGATCATGGAATGGTTGAGTGCCAGGTCTTTTCTCTCTAGTTTCTTTAAATAACGCATTAAGTCGGTTTCTGATCGATACGAGTTAAATACGGAATGATCTAAGTACCCCGACTGTCGTGCTACACTTTTTAAAATAGCAGATGCTTTCTTCTGTGTAGTTACCTTCACGGAAGTATTACCTAATGCTTTGGAGAAAATATCCAGAATAAGTTGAACGTCATTAATTGAGGTCGTTTCATTCAATGAGATAGCTATGGTTTCCGAATCTACGTAATAAAAATTCACCTTATTTTTTTCAGCTTCGGGCCGAATCAAAGCTGCCTTGGCTTTTACCAGGATGGTATCAAAAAAGGAGGAATTTATTTGATGGAGCCCCATTTGTTCTAAACCATCTGCAAGGTCTAGGGTCATGTTGTGTACTTTTTGGGCAATGTAACGAAGTCCTTTTGGTCCGTGGTATACAGCATAAGCGCCTGCCATTACAGCCAACAAAACTTGAGCCGTACAAATGTTAGATGTTGCTTTATCTCGTTTAATATGTTGTTCTCTTGTTTGCAAGGCCATTCGAAGACCGGATGCCCCGTCTAGATCTTTGGTAACTCCAATAATACGCCCTGGAATGCTTCGCTTGTAGGCTTCTTTTGTAGCGAAAAATGCAGCGTGAGGACCTCCATATCCAAGAGGAATTCCAAATCGTTGGGTAGTTCCTACTACTACATCAGCCCCAAATTCTCCAGGTGGTGTTAATAATACCAGGCTAAGAATATCTGCTGCTACAGCTACTTTAATCTCCTTTTCTTTAGCTTTAGACACGAAGGTGGCATAGTCATAAATTTGTCCGTATTTCCCAGGGTATTGCAATAAAGCACCGTAGAAAGAGCTATCAAAATCAAAATCCTCATGATTTCCAACAACTAAAACAATGCCTAAGGGAGTGGCTCTTGTTTGTAATAATGATAAAGTTTGAGGCAATATTTCTTCTGACACAAAAAAGTTAACCGCCTCATTTTTCTTTTGCGCCCTGCTTCGGACATCGAATAACATGGTCATTGCTTCCGCAGCCGCTGTACTTTCATCCAGCAGGGAGGCATTTGCTAATTCCATGCCGGTAAGGTCACAGACCATGGTTTGAAAATTAAGTAATGCTTCTAAACGGCCCTGAGCAATTTCTGCCTGATAGGGAGTGTAGGCAGTATACCATCCCGGGTTTTCCAAAATATTTCTTTTGATAACAGAAGGGGTTATGCTTTCATGATATCCCAGACCTATATAGGATTTAAAAACGGTATTCTTTTTTGAAAGTGCATGAATGTGGTTGAGGAAATCATATTCACTCATGGGAAGATCCAGAGGTAACCTTTCTTTGAGCCGTATATCTTGTGGAATAGTTTCGAAAATTAATTCATCTAAACTGTCAACTCCAATAGTTTTGAGCATTTCAGGAAGGTCTTCTTCCTGTATTCCTATATGGCGCAAAGCAAAAGAATCTGTATTCATAGTCCTAACCGTTTAAAAAGTATTTATGGTGAACAAAATTAGGTATTTATTATGGTAAAATCCGGAATTTCTAATGAGCTCTATTTAAAGTTTTTAACGAAAAACGCACCTTATAAACAGTTTGGCTACTTTTGTTTAATGAAGTGGTATTATCAATTGTTTAATTTTTACATAAAAGCTAGTATACATGTGGCTTTAGCGGTACTATGTTTTGCTCATCTAACCAGCTTCTACTTAAACAATCCGTTAGACAAAAACCTTTCTTTTTTTTTGTTTTTTGCAACGATTCCCAGTTATAATTTTATCAAATACGGAGTGGAGGCCCGCAAGTTTCTTATTGTTCAAAACAGCTACCAACAGAAGATTCAAATAGGCAGCTTTATAAGCTTTGCCATAGCCTGTTATTTCGCTTATTTTTTGTCGTTTGAAACGTATAAATGTTTGCTGGTTTTAGGAGTGCTGATTGCCTTTTATGCATTGCCAATATTTCCTGTCGACAGAAACCTAAGGAGTTTAGGAACCGTAAAAGTGATTATCGTGGGTTTAGTCTGGACCGGAGCAACCCTTTTTTTGCCATTGCTGGAAACTGGTTACAACATTTCCTCGGATGTTTATATTGAAGGCGTACAACGTTTTTTGGTGATTCTAGTTTTAATGATTCCATTTGAAATACGTGATTTACATTCGGATTACCCTGAACTGAAAACACTTCCACAACGATTTGGCGTATACCAAACACGAATCATAGGAGTAAGCATGGCCTTATTATTTTATGCAGTTACATTTTTAAAAGGCACGGTCACAGAAATAGAATGGGTAAGTAAAGGAATTTTGCTCGTCGTCCTCTTACTATTGATGGTGAGAACACCCGAGAAACAAACTAAATATTTTGCATCCTTTTGGGTGGAAGCAATTCCCATTTTTTGGATAGGAACCTTATGGTTAGTTAGCGCCTTTATCTAAAGTTGATCTTTAATATTTTTCTTTAAGTTGGTTTTCTCTTGCTCCGTTAAACAATGTAGATCCGCCTTATCGCATAAAGAGGTAAGTTTTTTATTCTTTTTTGAAAACCGCGCACAGGAAGCGCAATACAAAATATGAAATTTCAGCTTTATTTTTTCATATAATGATGCCTCTCGGTACTGAGATTTGTTACAAATAAGGGACGCTTCTTCACAAGAAATCATAATTTAAACCAATTTTCATTGAGACAACCCATAAGCGCAGTACGTGCTCTATGGACCAATACCCAAAGATTAGACGGATTGATATTTAGTTCATTACATATGTCCTCAGTAGAAAGACCTCGTACTGTTTTCATCGTAAATGCTCGGTGTTGCTTTTCGGGTAATTTATCGATGCAATCCTGAATAGCCAATCCTAATTCTGCATTTTCGAGGGCATCATTTTCCTGAAGGCTAAAAGGATCCGCAACCTGCTCTTCGAGCCAATCGCCTTCAGATTCTGAACTGCCATTATAATTAATTCTGACTTCTGCCTTACCTTTTTTGGAATTTAACTTTCGGTAGTGGTCTATTATTTTTCGTTTTATAATCGCAACCAGCCAAGTACGCTCTGTTGCGGCACCTTTAAAATTTTTGGCCGATTTCAGTGCTGCAAAAAATGTTTCCTGTACTAAGTCTTTGGCTATCTCTTCACCACTTACCCGTGCAATGGCATAGTTAAAAAGATAATCCGCATAACGGTCTACCCAGGTTTCAGGATGCAACGAATTTAAAGACATGCCATTTTATATAGGTCAAAAGTAATGGATTTTAAGCGAATTGTAATAAATTTGAGGATCAACACATTAGTTATGAAACGAACTTGGTTACTGCCATTAGTTATGTTATTAATTGTAGGATGCGAACAGGCTAAACAGATGCCTATTGAAGCATTTTCTGCAGAGGATTTAAAGAATGCGCAATTAATAGATGTAAGAACCCCTGAGGAATATCTGGCGGGTCATATGGAAAACGCGATTAATATTGACTGGTACGATCCCGATTTTATTTCAAAATTTAGCGAGCTGCCAAAAAATAAGAAGGTGTACGTCTATTGCAAAAAAGGAGGGCGTAGTGCTGAAGCGGCCCGAGTATTAGATTCTATTGGGTATACGGTGGTAGACCTCTTAGGAGGCTACGACGCTTTAATGGCCCAGGAAAAGGATTAAGCACTCTTCTTAAGCAGTCCGGCTCTTTTTAGTAGTGCCTCAATAGTAGGTTCACTGCCCCGAAACCTCTTATAAAGCTCCATGGGTTGTTCTGTGCCGCCTTTTGAAAGTACCTGCTCTTTAAACTTTTGAGCAATCTCTTTATTAAACAGACCATGTTGTTTAAAATAGTCAAAGGCATCTGCATCCAAAACTTCCGCCCATTTATAACTGTAATACCCGGCAGAATACCCACCTTGAAAGAAAACGATGTGCTCATGCAGGTTTCGGGAGTATCCGGAAACAGTTCGGTTCCTTTAAACGCCTCCAATTCATACTGTTTTACATCATCTACCTGAGAAGGATCTTTTCCATGCCAGAACATATCTAAGAACCCAAAACTTAATTGGCGTAAGGTAGCCATCCCTTCCTGAAAATTTGCAGACTCTTTTATCTTATGGACCATATCCATTGGGATTGGTTCGCCAGTTTCATAATGTACCGCAAATAGTTCCAATGCTTCTTTTTCATAACACCAGTTTTCCATAACCTGACTTGGAAGTTCTACAAAATCCCAATAAACAGAAGTCCCGGAAAGGCTTGGGTAGACAGTATTGGCAAGCATTCCATGTAAGGCATGTCCAAACTCATGAAATAGCGTGGTCACCTCATTAAAAGTTAATAAAGAAGGTTTGCTTTCTGTTGGCTTTGTGAAATTACAGACAATAGAAACATGTGGTCGCTGATTGGTATTGTCTTTAATATACTGGGGTTTGTAGGAGGTCATCCATGCGCCGCCCCGCTTCCCTGGTCTTGGATGAAAATCTGCATAGAATAAGGCTATGAATTCCTGGTTTTTATCAACGACATGATACGTTTTTACATCCTTGTGATATGTCTCTGTGTCAAAGACTTCCTTAAAGGAGATGTCAAACAGTCTTTCTGCGACAGTAAACACACCGTTAATAACATTTTCTAATTTAAAAAAGGGCTTCAATTTCTCATCATCTAACTTAAACCGCTCTTGTTTAAGCTTTTCAGAATAATAGGCACTATCCCATTTTTGCAGGTCTTTTATACTATCTTCTTTTTTTGCAAATGTTTCTAGTTCTTCAAATTCGCGCTCAGCTGCAGGTTTAGCTTTGTCTAATAATTCCTGTAAGAACTTTTGAACCTTTTCGGGTGTTTCGGCCATTCGTTCTTCCAGCACAAAATCAGCATGTGTTGCATATCCCAACAAATTGGCCCGCTCATATCGCAGTTTCGCAATTCGTAACACGTTCTTTTGATTATCCAGAGAATCCTTATGGAACCCCTTGCTTCCAAAAGCCAGAGACAGCTCTTTTCGCAACGCTCTATTACTGGCATATTTCATAAATGGAATATAACTAGGATAATCTAAGGTAATAAGCCAGCCAGATTTATTTTTAGTCTTTGCCAATTGTGCAGCGGCTTCTATAGCGCCTTTAGGCAATCCTTTCAGATCTTCTTTCGAAGTAATATGCTTTTCGTAACGATTGGTCTCCGCCAAAATATTTTCACCAAAAGTTAGCTTCAATTTAGCGAGTTCAGCATCTATTTCTCGGAGTCGTTTTTTATCTGTTTCCTTTAGATTGCCCCCATTCCTACTGAAGTTCTTGTACTTTTTTTCTAGTAGCATGGCTTGTTCTGGAGTTAAATTTAAAGTGTCTTTTTGTTCAAAGACGGCTTTAACCCGCTTAAAAAGGGCTTTATTTAAAATAACGTCGTTGCTAAATTCCGAGAGCATAGGTGAAATTTCCTGTGCTAATTTTTGAAGCTCGTCATTTGTCTCCGCTGAATTTAAATTGAAAAAGACACTAGTAATTCTATCTAAGCGTTCTCCCGCAAAATCCAAGGATTCTATGGTATTTTCAAAAGTGGGCGCTTCTTTAGCGTTTGCTATACTATCTATTTCTGATCGTGCATCTTTCAATGCTTGCAGAAAGGCGGGTTTAAAATGAGAATTTTGTATTTGTTGAAACGGTGCTTTATCAAAAGACTTCAATAAAGGATTCTTCATAAAATAAAACGAATTATAGTTTTGAAACGAAATATACTTTGTGGGGCAAGGTGTGTAAATACCACTAACAACCATAGACATAATCTGGTTGTTTATGAATAATTTAGCCCCGGGTATTCATTTTTTTAGCACCCTGTATTACTTTTTCTTTGAGTCCTTCTTTGTAGAGGACTATTTTATCTAAAACGCATTTATCCTGACACCCAATGATCTGAGCAGCTAAAATCCCGGCATTTTTAGCGCCATTCAACGCCACGGTAGCAACAGGTACGCCACCCGGCATTTGTAAAATGGAAAGGATAGAATCCCATCCATCAATAGAGTTGGAGCTTTTAACCGGCACTCCTATAACGGGTAAAGGCGAAAGCGATGCAAGCATTCCGGGAAGGTGAGCTGCTCCTCCTGCACCAGCGATAATCACAGTATAGCCGTTCTTATGGGCAGTTTTTCCGAATTCAAATAATTTTTCGGGGGTTCTATGAGCCGAAACAATATCGACCATAACAGGAATATCAAAACCTTTTAATATGTCAACAGCTTCTTGCATTACCGGAAGATCGCTGGTACTCCCCATCACTACAGCTACTTTACTCATATGATTTATTTACTTATTACGTTAATGGTCTCCTTTACTTTTTGAGCCAGTTCTCTGGCCTCACTCATAGCCTGGTTCACAATAGTTACATGCCCCATTTTACGAAACGGACGGGTAACTTTCTTACCATAGATATGTGGCGTAACTCCTTTTAGTTTCAGGATATCCTCCATATGTTCATAGTAGACAGGTCCTTCAAAACCTTCAGCGCCTACTAAGTTTACCATAACGGCGGCAACCTTACTTTCCGTATTTCCCAAGGGCAGACCCCGGGGTGAGTTTAAGGAAGAGCAGAATTCATTAATTCAGCAAGGCAAAAAATATTTTCCAAAGGAATATTTTCCTCACTGGCAGGCAGTGTGTAATACATTATCAGATGCAGGCTACGGGGCAGTTATCCCGCTATCCTATACCAGCCACTCGCCTA
>CBDUCK010000083.1:0-11512 GCA_965365635.1 uncultured Muriicola sp. | reverse complement strand
TTTTTATCCGGCAGTTGCGGAAGCTTTTTATAGCGATATTCCGTTAGTAATTATTTCCGCAGACAGACCGCACTATAAAATAGACATAGGAGATGGTCAAACCATACGACAAGATCATGTTTTTGATCGTCATATAGGATTTTCGGCAAATTTAAAACAAGATGTATCTCATGCTACGGAGACCATACGATCTTTAATACCATCCATGATCAATAAACGGGTTTCTATAGAGAAGCAACAACAAGCAATTAGCGAATCTAATAATGAAGCACTAACACGGGCATTAGAAACTGTTTGTAACACAAGAACGCCCGTGCATATCAACATTCCATTTGAAGAGCCATTATACGATACCATTGCAATAGAGAATGCATCCGCTTCTGTCTTTCACAAGCCCGCTTCTCCAATACTTTTTGATGAAGATTTGGCCCAGCATCTAAAACTTTGGAATAGGTGCAAAAAGAAAATGGTATTGGTGGGCGTATACCCTCCTCATTCGATAGAACAAGAGATATTAGATGATTTGGCTAATGATCCTTCTGTTTTGGTGTTTACGGAAACAACGTCTAATCTGCATCACCCTAATTTTTTTCAGAGTATCGATAGCATTATTGCCCCTATAGAAAACTCTAATAATAAAGAAGTGCTTTTTGAAGCCTTGCAACCAGATATATTGCTCACTTTCGGGGGGCTCATCGTTTCTAAAAAAATCAAGGCATTTTTGCGAAAATACAAACCAAAACATCATTGGCATATCCACGAAAAGAAGGCGTATGATACTTTTTTTAGTGCCCCTGTCCATTTTAAATTCCATGCAAACCCATTTTTAAAATTATTTTTAAAGCAATCCGTTGTTGTCGATAGTGAATATCAAAAGAGATGGCTTAAAATTAGAAATAATTATATCCAAAAAAGAAATCAGTATCTAAATCAAATCCCGTTTTCAGACCTGTTGGCTTTTAATCATATTATTTCTACTATTCCTTCCGGCTATATGGTACAATTAGCTAATAGCTCTACAGTTAGATATGCACAACTTTTTGATATGGATTCCGGGATAACCGTTTTTTGTAACAGGGGAACCAGTGGAATCGATGGGAGTACTTCCACGGCCGTAGGAGCGTCTTTAATTCACAAAGAGCCAACAGTATTAATAACAGGTGATCTTAGTTTTTTATATGACAGCAATGGCCTTTGGAACAAGTATCTTCGTCCAGATTTTAGAATAATTGTCATAAACAATGAAGGTGGAGGCATTTTTAGAATATTGCCGGGGAAGGAAGAAACGCAGAATTTTGAAGATTACTTTGAAACCATCCATGAGTTAGATATTCGGAGTCTGTGTAAAGTGCATCAATTAGAATATCAGAAAGCCGATAGTGAGAAGACACTTCAAGAGGAACTTGCAACTTTTTTTAACGATTCTAAAACGGCCAAAGTATTGGAAATCAAAACCCCGAGGAAACTGAACAACGAGATTTTGCTTGCTTATTTTGATTTCATATCTTGAGAACGAAGTAAAAAACAAAGTAATTTATAGGAAATGGCTAATAAAAGAGATGAACTAATAAGTAAGTATATGGTTCATATACAGGAAAAATTTGGAACTACACCAGATATGGAGTTATTACGGAAGGTGACTATAGGTTTGGGACCGTCTATTTATAACAGAGATTCTGGCAATGTATCAGGAACCGATGAGAAAGAATTAGCTACGGTTAAAAACAACTTTTTAATAAAGAAACTAGGATTAGCTGACAGCGATTCGCTCATGGTGGCTATAAAGGATGTTTTAACTACTTATGGCGTTTCTGAAAGAACAAAATATAGGGCGGTGGTGTATTATGTATTAACAAAGCACTTTGGAAAAGAATCGGTCTATCGTTAAAATATTCCTGGAGAAAAGTAAGAACCGTTAAGTAAGACCAACAGTTCTTTTTAAACAATAAGCAATGATTGAATGATATATGATACAACTAGGAAATTTTAACACCCTAAAAATACTGAGGAGTACCAGTGTGGGCCTTTTTTTAGGGGATGATGATGTGGATGATCTGCTACTACCCAATAAATATGTTCCTGAAACCTACGAAATAGGGGATGATCTTACGGTGTTTTGTTATTTGGATCATGAGGAACGCCCTATTGCCACAACCATTACACCTTTTGTTAAAAGGAACGAGTTTGCATTTTTAAGAGTTGCAGAAGTAAATGATTATGGGGCATTTTTAGATTGGGGCCTGGAAAAGCATTTGTTAGTACCATATCGGGAACAACGATTTAAAATGACAGCTGGTAGTTGGCATGTAATTTATTGTTATTTGGACGAAAAGTCTTTCAGGCTCGTAGGGTCTACCCGACTTAATAGATTCTTTGACAATGATAACCTGGAGGTGCGAATAAATGAAGAAGTAAACCTGCTGGTTTACAGGAAATCGGATTTAGGATGGGATGTTATTGTTAATAATAAATACAGAGGTCTCATATTCGCCAGTGAGGTATTTAAGGAGGTTGCGGAGGGAGATCAACTGGTTGGCTATATAAAACGGATTCGCCCGGATAACAAGCTAGACATTACTCTTCAACCTCAGGGGGCAAAGGTTTTGGAGCCTGCTGCCGCTATGATATACGAAAAATTGGTAGCTCAGGATGGGTTTATTCGTTTGCACGATAAATCATCACCAGATGAGATAAAGGAATGGTTTCAGATGAGTAAAAAAACCTTTAAGAAGGCTATAGGTACCTTGTTCCGTGAGCGGAAAATTGAAATAAAATCGGACGGAATTTATAAGATTTAACACAGTATTTATTAGCTAGTTCGTTGAGAATAAGGAGTCTAATTCTACTAACTCTTGTAATCAGAATTATTTTTAGAAATAGCGGGTATTATTTTGCTGATTGTAAGGTTTTTACTTACATTTAGTTCCCATTTTATTTAAAGACATTTTTTATGCCATTTATAGAAGAAAGTGACTTATTAGAGCTGCATAAAGATATAGACAAGGCTCAAATAATAAACGAACGGTTACTAGACCAAATCAAGTACAAAAACAAGGAACTAAAAAGAAGCAAGATCCAGCGTAATATCTTTGCTGGGGTTACCACGTTATTCCTAATAGCCTCCTTAGCTATTACCTCTTTTACTGCAGGGTTGGGTATATCAAGTTCAAATGATGATAGTTTTTTGGTGTCCCTGGATAGTCTTGATGGATTTAAAAGCAGAATTGATAATTTAAAGAAACAAAATGAGGAATTGAGTCTGGTAAAAGAGTTTTACTTAGCCAAAAAGTTCCTCGACAAGGAAAAAATCTATTCCGTACAGATAAAGTCGTTCGTAGATAATAATGTCACCCTTACTTCACAGTCATTAAGTAACACCTTGTTTGTTAAAACAAATCCGTTCTATTCCTATTCTTTAGGTAATTTGAAACCTTAAAAGAGGCTCAAAAATTCAGAAAACAGTTGGTAGACATAGGTTTTCAAGACGCCTTTGTGGCCTCATATAAAGAAGGGAAACGATTAAAAATAGAGCCCGCCAATTAATCTATTGAAACTTAAAGCTTGGGGTAGCGCAGCCCGCTTACGCACACTGCCACTGTCAGTTTCTGGCATATTGGTAGGAACTTCATTAGCAACCATGGAAGGGTTTGAGAATGGGTTAATCTTTCTATTTGCCATACTCACAACACTTGGATTACAGATCACTTCAAATTTTGCGAACGACTATGGAGATGGCGTTAAAGGAACAGATAATCGCAATAGAATAGGTCCTGAAAGGGCCTTGCAAAGTGGGGCGCTTTCTAAAGGAGAACTTAAAACGGGAATCGCAGTTTCTGTAATAATAACAGCAATACTTATTGCAGTGTTACTATATCTTGCCTTCGGTAATGAAATGCGTTATTTGATCCTATTTGGGTGTTTAGGTGTAATTAGCCTATGGGCTGCAATACGCTACACTGTTGGGGAAAAGGCCTATGGGTATAGAGGGCTGGGAGACGTTTTTGTTTTTTGCTTCTTCGGCCTCGTGAGTGTTTTAGGTTCCATGTTTTTATTTACTAAATACATTACATTTTATGCGTTCTTCCCTGGTATAGCCATAGGACTATTGAGTACAGCTGTTTTAAATCTCAATAATTTAAGAGACTACCATTCAGATAAAGAGGTTGGAAAAAATACACTGGTAGTTTTTCTTGGGTTAAAAAACGGGAAAAGATATCACTACGGATTAATTGCTGTTGCCTTTTTATGTATGGCCTTATTTTTAATAAATCAGTTTTATCAGTGGCAACATACCATCTGCATGGTTGCCTTTGTGCCTTTGCTTTTCCATTTAAAAAAAGTATACTATATCACCGACCCTATAGACTTTGATCCGGAACTTAAAAAAGTAGCGTTGAGTACTTTTTTGATGGCCGTACTCTTTTATCTTGGGTTTAATATTTTTTTGTAAATTTGAGAATACATAACCCCTAATAACCTCTCAAAATTGGAACAACCTATCAAGATTCTCATTGTTGAAGATAACGTGATCATTGCTGATGATATGCAATCGATGCTCGAAGAAATAGGATATGAAATTGTGGATAATGTTATTGTATATGAACAAGCCGTTGAGGTCTTAAAGAATAATCATATAGATCTAGTTCTCATAGATATTATCCTTGCATCAGACAAAACAGGGATAGATCTTGGGAAACATATACGGGATCATTACAATATTCCATTCATTTTTGTTACTTCCAATTCAGATAGGGCCACAGTAGAGAATGCCAAGACAGTGAAGCCTAACGGATACTTAGTAAAACCATTTGAACAGCAAGATCTGTATACTTCTATAGAAATTGCACTTTCTAATTTTGATTATTCAGAGAAGACCGCAAGTGGTGCTCCAAACCCGGATATGGAAGATAAAATAGTTTCTAATTCTGTTTTAAAGGATTCTATTTTTGTTAAGAAACAACACTTATATTACAGAATACAATTCGAAGATATTCGTTTTATTAAGGCAGATAATGTGTATCTGGAGGTAAATACCATAGATAAGAAATTCTTAGTTCGTTCTCCCTTGAAAGACTATTTGGGAAAACTTCCCAAGAATAAGTTTTATAGAGCTCATAAATCATACATTGTAAATGTTGATCATATAGATGCCATAAATTCGAAGGATATCATGATAAATAATACGCTCATTCCAATCTCCAAAGATTTCAAAGAGTTTATTATTTCTGCTATGAATTCTTAAACCCTTCTATTTCTAAGGGTGTTTGCTGCACCCATGTTGCTTTTAAATTGTACTCATATCATTTTTTTGTGTACACACCACTCTTTTCTTCCACTTTACAACAAACATTTCTATAATGAGAGGTACTCCTGTAGATTAGCGGTATTAATTAGAAGTAAATTTTTTCATTTTCATATAGTGTTCTCGTAAAAGGGTTTTATCTGCAAAGGTAAGGCCCTTTTTAAATTACAATAAAAGCATTTCAAGGAGGAGACAAAAATTACTTCACCTAAAAACATCACAAAATGAGGTATTTCTGTTCACTCTAGGTAAACTCATTTTAACAACAACTATTGGCAGTTACACAACATTAGTAAAGAAACGTCACATCTTCGGTTTACATTTGAACAGTTCATACGAATGTCCCAAATCTTACTTTGTTATTATTAAAAAAAGGCTATGCGATTATGCATGGCCTTTTTTTTAATTAAATTTAATAATGGCTGTTTATTAGAGGTTATATTTCTGTATAACAATGAGAATTTGATATGAAAAGCATCTACAAGAATTGTGTTGAGTAATGGGGTTTTTACGAAAAGATCTTCGATAACCACACAATCTTTCTAGTTTACAACAATTATTGAACTGAGCCGTTTATTTATGGTAAGTTTGAATTGATTTATTCATTAAAAAAAGCAACGAAAAGTTCTAAGCTAGTTATGGCGAAGTCGCTTGGCAGAATTTTACTATTTATTTTCTTTTTTACCATTTCCATGGTAGTTGCTCAGGATATGGATAGTATTGAAAATGATGCCCTGCGTAATTTTCAAAATGCTGAATCGCCCTCCGATCGACTTAATTACTTCTTCACAACGGTTAATAGGTACAGTAGCCATTCCGCTTATGACTGGTTAGATTCGGTAAACAAGTATATTAAAAACGTAGAGAATACCCAGGATTCATTGGCTTTGAAACAGTATAAGCTAATTCTTGCTCAAATATTTTACGATCTAGATGAGTTTAATAAAAGCATCACCATAACCTCAGAGTTATATAGTGATAAACACACCTTTGATCTGGAAACAAAAAGTATCCTGTTGAATTTGATGGACGAATCGTATGCCCAATTACAGTTGTACGATAAACAGGTTGAGATCCGAAAACAAAAAAGAGAATTAGGGTTAACCGATAATATTGCCTTCTACGACATCTATTCTAAACTTGGGCTTCAGAGGCAAGCCATGAAAGATTATATACGGGATGTAAAACACACCATTGAAGAAAATGATTTTTATGCGTTGGCCGGGTATAATAATAATATTGGAAATTTTTTGCGATTAGATAAAGCGGCTTCAACTGCGCTCACTAACTTCTCAAAGGCGAAAGGATACATTGAAGTCTACAGTAATGATTTGAGTAAAGTAAAGACCGAAAGTGAAATTATAAAAGGCAATATTTTAAGAGGAATCATTGAAGGGAATATTGGAAAGTGTTACGTACAGCTAAATCAGTTTGAAAAGGCTATCCCTTATTTAGAAACCAGTATCGCAATTATAGAAGAAAACAATATTGGCAAGAATTCTTCAGAGGTGAATGAAAACGTCCTGGCATTGGCAGAATCTCATTTAAAATTGGGGAACTTAAAAATGGCCAAAGATTACTTAGACTTGGATCTGCAATTTTCCAATGTTGATCAGGTCCTTCTTAGAAACAGGTTATTTGCCAACTACTATGACAAGATTTCAGATTTTGAAAATCAGGCATTTTATTTAAAAAAGAATGTGCGAATTAGAGACTCTCTGGAAATCTATGAATCTTCTATAAATAAACAACGCCTTGCGGCTATCATTGGCCAGGAAGAGGTAAACGCCTCTCGTCTAATGCTAAATCGTTCAAAATTAGAGATAGAACAGGCCCGGATAGATATGCAGGCTCAGGATGAAAGGATAAACCTGGTACTAATTTCTCTTGTTTTTACATTGTTGGGGTTTGCCGGCTTAGTGTATGCCTATCTTAAGAGTATCAAAAATCAACGACTTATTGCGGAACAAAAACATATCATCGAAAATTCGTTAGTAGAGAAAGATTCACTCTTAAAGGAAATTCATCATAGGGTAAAAAATAATCTTCAAATGGTGTCTAGTTTGTTAAGTCTACAAACAAAGAATACCAGAAGTAAGGCAGCTATTGAAGCGCTAGAGGAAGGGAAGAGCAGGGTAAAGGCCATGGCCCTTATTCATCAAAAACTATATCAGAACGATGACCTGTCGGTAATAGAAATGCAGGGGTATATAGAAAGTCTTGTAAACAGTATACAATCTGTCTTTAAAAAAGGAGGACATAATATTAATATCACCATAGACGCTGAGGGAGTAGAGCTAGATATAGACAGAGCCATACCGTTTGGCCTTATTCTGAACGAACTGGTATCTAATTCTTTTAAATATGCTTTTCCAGAGGACGACGATGATGGTAAAATATACATTCATCTGAGAAAGAATGGGGATCAGGGTTTCTTTGAATACACAGATAACGGAATTGGTCTTCCTGAAGATTCTGAAGAACGAGCAAGTGCCTCCATGGGAATACGTCTAATGAATCGGTTGGTAAATCAGTTGCAATCTACTCTCAACACCGATAAAACTACAGAGGGAGTTCGCTTTTGGTTCAATTTTAAGTAAATTAGAACAACCAATTAGCATCTTATGAATATCACCTTTTTAGGTCATGCCACGTTGTGGATAGAATTTGACCAATTCTCACTTCTGGTAGACCCTTTTATTTCGGGCAACCCTAAAGCATCTGACGAGATTGCAATAAAGGATTTGAAACCTAATTATATCCTCCTAACGCATGCACATCAAGATCATACCCTAGATGTAGAGGAAATTGCAAAGAATTCTCAGGCAGTAATTATTAGTAACTATGAAATTGCCATGTATTATGAAAAATTAGGATTTAAGGTGCACCCTATGAATCATGGTGGTGGCTATTCTTTCGACTTTGGACAGATAAAATACGTTCAGGCTGTTCATTCCTCTTCTTTTGCCGACGGAACCTATGGCGGCCAACCTGGTGGATTTGTAATTGAAGCCGGCAATAAAAATATTTATGTAGCCGGGGATACTGCATTAACCCTGGACATGAAACTTATTCCAATGCAGCTAACCCTAGACCTCGCAATATTACCAATTGGAGATAATTTTACTATGGGAATATCAGATGCGGTAATTGCTTCCGATTTCTTAGAATGCAATAAAATATTGGGCTATCATTACGACACCTTTGGATATATAGAGATAGATCATAAAATGGCTAAACAGGCCTTTAAAGATGCAGGTAAAACGCTTTCTTTACTGGCTATTGGTGAATCTATGACTATTTAATTAAACAACGTTACTTCGCAAGACCACTCTATGCAGTATTTTAGGAAAGATCCTTTTTAAATAAATACCCATAATTTCTTTTTTGCCAATATAGACCTCAAACTTTTTTTGAGCGACGGCTCGGATCATTTTCCCTGCAAAAATGTTAACGGGCATTCCATTATCTGTCGCCAGATCATTTTTTTGCTGGGGGGTTCCATCTGCAGTAAGGGCATTTAAAGCCACAGCTGTTTGAACAAACCCAGGACATACCAAGGTCACATGTATATGATCTGACTGGTGCTCCATCCGAAGGACATCGAAAAATCCATGTAATCCGTGCTTTGCACCGCAATATCCGGAGCGCAAAGGAGAACCAAATCTGCCCATAAGACTTGTAACCGTTACAAAATGCCCCTCTTTATTCTCTATAAAATGCGGTAACAACGCCTTGGTGAGTGCAACAGTCCCCAGATAATTAATATGGATTAGCTCTTTATAAACACTCATCTGGGTATCTACGATCAAAGATCGCTGACTTAGTCCTGCATTATTAATTAGGATATCTATTTTGCCACACATGTGAAGTACATTCGAAACATGCTCTGGCATACGATCAAGATCGGCAAGATCCAATGGTTCTATGTAAACCGTATCGGGATACCTGCAGTTAGCTCGCACCTCCTTTAGGCGATTTGTATTACGGGCAGACAAAATAAGGATGTTGCCACCACTGTTTAATTCATATGCTAAAGCTTCTCCTATTCCGGAGGAGGCCCCGGTTATCCATATTCTCTGGTCCGATATACTTTTCATTTGTACAATTTAAGAAGTAAAATATAGCTAAATTTGCCGTCATATTGGCATGAAAGCTTCGTACAAAAAACATATACTTTATTTTAAAAGGCCCAGTGGTACTTCGCGTGGGGTATTAAAAGAGAAAGAAACCTGGTATATAATTTTACAGGATAATGACCAGCTGGGTATAGGGGAATGTGGATTGTTTAGAGGACTTAGTTCGGATGATCTCCCTGAATATGAAAGCAAATTACAATGGGTCTGCGATCACATTCATTTGGGTTTAAAAACACTTCTGGAAGAACTTATAAGGTTTCCCAGTATTCAATTTGGTTTAGAACAGGCATTCCTCTCTGTGTCATCTGATGATCCTTTTATCCTATTTCCTTCCAACTTCACAAGCAAGGAACAACCTATCCCAATAAACGGTCTCATCTGGATGGGAGACACAGCCTTCATGTTAGAGCAAATAAAACAACGAATTTCAGAGGGCTTCAGTTGTATAAAACTAAAAATTGGTGCCTTGCATTTCGACAAGGAAATAGCGGTATTAAAACATATTAGAGAGAAATATACCAAAGACCAGATAGAAATAAGGGTAGATGCTAATGGCGCCTTTGGTTTCCACGAAGCATTGGGTAAATTAGAGCAATTGGCAGCCCTGGATATTCATTCTATAGAGCAGCCCATACAAGCCGGGAATCCCAATCAAATGCAACTCCTTTGTAAGGAGAGTCCACTTCCTATTGCATTAGATGAAGAATTAATTGGCGTTGTAAATGAAACAAATAAGCAAGAATTGCTACAAATAATACAACCTCGCTATATAATTCTTAAGCCTAGTTTGGTTGGTGGCTTTAAAGGAAGTGAGGAATGGATTAACTTAGCAAATTCTATGCATATAGACTGGTGGGTTACCAGTGCCTTGGAAAGTAATATTGGGCTAAATGCGATAGCGCAATGGACATTTACTTTGAATAGCCCAATGCCCCAGGGATTGGGCACCGGTAGTTTGTTTACCAATAATTTTTGAAGTCCGTTAGCAGTAACAAACGGACAGCTTAAATACAAAAGAAATACCCCATGGGAAACTAATTTAATAAATTCATTATGTACATAGAACAGGGTTATAAAGGTAGTTTTAGTTTGTGGAAGTTCTGGATACTTCCAACAGGGTTTATCATTTTCATGATATTTAATTACATCTCCGTAATTTATTCCCCTGTGAGTGTAGATGTAATGATGGCCCAACTTATAGACCAGTTAGGATCTAACCTTGTATTAGTATTGTTATTAGCGCCCCTGGCAATAGGCCTCTTTTTTGTTCTTGGCTGGGCCAAATTAATTCAACAACAATCTATAACGTCCCTAACTACTTCCAGGAAAAAAATAGATTGGAAAAGGGTGTTCTTTGCTTTTGGGCTTTGGGGCGGACTAACGATACTTTTGACGGGGATCGATATTTATTTTTCACCTGAAGATTATAAATTCAATTTTGAACTAGTCCCCTTTTTAATTTTAGCCTGTATATGTATCTTGCTAATTCCCTTACAAACAAGTTTTGAAGAATACATGTTCCGAGCCCATATGATGCAAGGGGTAGGGCTTTTGTTTAAAAACAGGTGGGCTCCGTTAATAGTTACGTCGGTATTATTCGGACTCATGCACCTGGGTAACCCTGAGGTAGGTACATTAGGGTTTGGGATCATGGTATTTTATATAGGTACCGGATTCTTTTTAGGGATTCTTACCCTTATGGATGAAGGCCTGGAACTTGCCCTGGGGTTTCATGCGGCGAACAACCTTTTTGGTGCCTTGTTGGTTACTGCTGACTGGACCGCTTTCCAAACTCATTCTCTTTACAGAGACATATCATCACCAACGTTGGGTTGGGAAATTTTTGTCCCCGTTTTTATTATCTATCCACTACTTTTATTATTGTTCGCTAAAAAGTATGGTTGGACCAATTGGAAAGAAAGGCTAACTGGGAAAGTTGCCACTAAACAAGAATTTTTAGAAGAAGTCTAGTATGGAAGAAAGCTTACAACAAGTACATCCGCGATTTAAATTTGAGGGTATTCATTATTCCTTCGATCATTTATTTGAAGTAGCATACAGCCTTATTAAA
>CBDUCK010000082.1:0-11552 GCA_965365635.1 uncultured Muriicola sp. | reverse complement strand
TAAAGAAGCGCAGGAGAAATTAGAAAAGCTACAAGTAGAATTAACGGAAGAGCAAAAAGGCGGTACACTAATTAAAGAGGAAGTTACTAATGAAGACATTGCCGAGGTGGTAGCGAAATGGACAGGCATTCCTGTAGCCAAAATGCTTCAGAGTGAACGAGAAAAATTGTTACGGTTAGAAACGGTACTTCACAAACGGGTGGTGGGACAAGATGAAGCTATAGAGGCAGTTTCAGATGCCATTCGAAGAAGCAGAGCCGGGTTGCAAGATGCCAAACGGCCAATAGGATCGTTTCTATTCTTAGGTACAACAGGGGTTGGTAAAACAGAACTTGCAAAAACTCTGGCATCATATCTTTTTGATGATGAAAATGCCATAACAAGAATAGATATGAGTGAATATCAGGAAAGACATTCTGTGAGCAGATTAGTTGGTGCACCTCCCGGGTATGTAGGATATGATGAAGGGGGACAGTTAACAGAAGCAGTAAGACGTAGACCCTATTCAGTGGTGTTACTAGATGAAATAGAGAAAGCACATCCCGATACCTTTAATGTATTATTACAAGTGCTAGATGAAGGCAGGCTTACCGATAATAAAGGTCGGGTTGCAGATTTTAAGAATACGATCATCATAATGACGAGTAATATGGGTGGGCTTATCATTCAGGAAATGTTTGAAAATGCAACGGATATAGATAGTGCCACCGCAGCCGCCAAGATAGAAGTTATGGGTCTTTTAAGGAAGAATATTCGCCCAGAGTTTTTAAACCGTATCGATGATATTATCATGTTTACCCCTTTAAATAAGGAAAACATTGTTGAAATTGTTCGTTTGCAATTAGACCAACTTAAAAAGATGGTTGAAAAGCAACATATCATTATCGACGCTACGGAAGAAGCCATTCAGTATTTAGCTGAAAAAGGGTATGATCCCCAATATGGTGCTCGTCCCATTAAAAGAACCATTCAGAAAGAAGTATTAAATAACTTATCTAAGGAATTATTAAGTGGTTCCATCAAAGCAGACAGTATCGTATTAATAGATTCATTTGATAACGGGTTGGTGTTTAGGAATCAGACAGAATTAGTAGAATAAGATCTTGAGATCTATTACTTAAGGCATCTTGGTTGTAAAAAAACTGAGGTGCCTTTTTTAATTAAAATATATACCACGCAGTATATAGTTTTTTTATATTCGTATAAAATTGAACACCCTATGACCACTAAAGCCGAACGTACCACTGCCTTTATTATTGAAACGGTCGCACCTATTTTTAACAAACACGGCTATATAGGCACCAGCATGAGTGATCTTACGGATGCTACCGGCTTAACCAAAGGAGCACTTTATGGGAATTTTGAAAACAAGGAATCCTTGGCTTTAGCCGCGTTTGAATATAACAGCAAACGTTTATTAGCGGCTATAGATGAGAAATTAGCTACTCCGGGGAATGCGTTGGTGAAGGTATTCAACTTAACCGATTTTTATAGACACTATGATGAATTTACCGCTCCTATGGGGGGATGTCCGGTATTAAATGTAGGGGTAGATGCAAAATTTAACAATTCACTTTTAGAGGCTGCCGCAAGGGAAACGGCACGAACCATAGAAGGGAAAATTGCAGTGATTCTGGAAAAAGGAGTACACAACAGCGAGCTTAAATTACCTGTTACCCCTTTGCAATTCGCAAAACAGATGTTCACCATGATACAAGGGGCTATTGCCATGGCAACTATCTCCGGGGATCGAAAATATCTTATTAATACAATCGCCTATTTAGAGCTTTTAGTTAAAAAAGAAATTAAAAAGTAGGCTTACTTCGCTCTTATCCTAAAAATCCAGGTTGTTTCCGAATAACGTCCAAAAAACTTGCTATCTCTGGCCTTTCGGGCCTCTGTGAGCGTATTATAGCGCTCCAGATATACATAGTTAAAATTCTTTTCCTTAATATAAAATGATTTAGGATCGAGACCGCTGTCCTTCAATGTCTTCATAAACTTTTGGAAGTAAGTTTTTGTTCTGTACACGTTCGCAATAAGATAATATCCGGGGCGAATGTCTCCTTTTACAATTAATTCCTCATACCGCTCCCCTTCCCTTGGCTTTTCTAGTGCTTCCAATTTCCTCGCGGCTTCGGCTTCCTTAAGTTTCACAGTGTTTATAGAATCCTTAATTCTTTCTGCCTCTTGTAACGACCTTTTTTCCTGTGCGCGTTTAACTTCTAACGCAGCAAGAGAATCTTGGGATTTTTGTACCCGGGCCAGTTCCAGAGCTTTGCGCTCCTTTCTGCTTAGCCGCTTTTCCTTTACATCTTTGCTTTTTTCTTCCTGCTTCTCAACAATCACTTCTTCTGGCTGTTCTGGGATCACCTCCTCTTCCAATTTGATGTCCTCCACTTTATCATCAAGATCTGGTCTCCCAAAATGATACGCCGTGATAATTTCAAAACTTGGATCTTTAGATTCTAAGTCAGTGGAAATCCCGGTTTCAATCAATGCTCCTAAAGAGAAATTCTTGAAAAATTTCCCCCCAATTCCACCGGAAATTCCGTAAAAGTTATTGTAGCCAACTTGTGCCCATAATTTTGAAGTACTAAACAAGGTGGTTATCCCGTACTGCGTATCCAAATTAGGCAAAGTTTTAAGATATACCGTAGGACGTACCTGAGCTTCCTCGAGAAAGCCACCGGCATATATTGGAAATTGATAGCTTGCCAGTGCCAGGAAGATCTTATCACCAGACAGTGTAGCACTTTCGTTCGTATTAAAATTGTAATCGAACATATTCTCCCCTACAAATCCAAGGCTGAAATTTTTATAACTGAAACGTACTCCGGGCGCCAGTTGCATAATAAAATTAGCCCCTTCATCAAGAAAAGGAAGACCAATATTGGGACTTTGTTGAAAACGGCTGTCTGCAAGCTCTTGCTGGTATCCAAATATATTTACTCCAAGTGCTATCTGAACATCCGGATTAATCGCAAAGGAATAGGCATAATTTAGAACTGCCCCAGTTTGCAAGAAAATGCCGGTATTATGCTGAATAAACCCCGCCCCCAAAGAAGAATTCGTGTTAATTTTATGGGTATAATTAATAAATAGTGTTGTTGGGTCGCCATCGATCTGTTGCCACTGCCACCTGCTCCATATGGCCAGTGATTGAGGATTATTTCTATCGAGCGTAAAAACCGGATTAATTAAACTACTATTGCTCTCTGTGAGATTAAGCTGGCGGAAGTCTGCAGGCAATGGGGGTTCTTGAGCGCAAAGAAACATTGAACCAAGGACCAGATAACCTATTATAAGTCGTTTTAACATTAAGCAATTAAAAACAATGGAATTTCATACTATTTTTACATATATAAAGTTACATAATAGTAAAGAGTTTAAATAAATAAAATCACATAATATGAAGTTAGTCCTAACATCACTTCTCCTTTTTGTATTTATCAGTATATCAGGATGTAAAGAAGATCAAAAATTAGCAGGAACAGATCTGGATCCTGTGGTTTCAACTTTTTATTTTGTGCGACATGCCGAAAAGGACAGAAGTAACCCCGATAATGTGGATCCTGAATTAAATCAAAAAGGACTCGGAAGAGCAATGCATTGGGCCGAGATTTTAAATGAAATTGATATTCAGGCCGTGTATTCAACAGATTATGAAAGAACTTCTATGACGGCGGCGCCTACCGTAGTAAAAAAAGATCTAATGATTCAATATTATAATCCTGGTGAAATAGACATAGCGGCATTTAAAGCAGAAAATTTAGGGAAAAATGTTTTAGTCGTAGGACATAGCAACACAACGCCAGATTTTGTAAATAAAATGATTGGCGAGCAAAAGTATGCTTCCATGGACGATACCGACAATGGTAGTTTATTTATAGTGCAACAAATTGGCGATAAGACTACTGATATGCGATTAATTTTCAATTGTAATTGCCCTGATTAACTTCAATAGCATTGAGTTTAATTTCGGATAACAATTCTAATTCATTCGCGCTGTAAAGTGAATCTATCGTCATAAAGGATCCTTTTCGCTTGGGCTTGTAGTTTTTGTAATCAACGAAACGCAGCCCATTTATATAGCGTTCGTTGTATGCTTCTCTGAATCTCATACCACCGCCATTTACATGAAATTCATACGCGAGATAATCGGGCTTCCAAGTGGCTTTATTAATCCAGTAAAGATAGGTGTCGTCAAAATCGTCGCCCCCGCCTTCTTGACTAAAGGTTATTTTCAACTTGTAATACTCCTTTCCTTTAATGGAGACTTCACCAAGTAATTCCTTTTTCACAGCAGGATCATTTAGTCCGTAGGGTAAGGCAGCAAAATAATGAACAGAATTAACAGAGTTCCCATAGCTGGTGGCTAAGGTATCATGAAGATCTACCAATGTGTCATTAATAAACCGTTGAAATTTATTTCCCGATTTTATGTCAACAACCTTGCTGGTGTCGGTAATTAAAATTCGTTTAAGAATTCTCTTCTTAGAATCAATTTCTACTTCATACTTTCTATCTCGGAAAGTAAAAGATATATCGCTGGTGTCATATAGTTCTCCACCTGCCACAGCAATGGCTTTATCAACTATTTGCTGGGCACTTATTTCTGTTTTTTTATCATCGCAAGACCAAAAGACTACTAGTAACAATATAAGAAAAGACCTTTTCATAGTACAATTTTAAATACCTCTGTGTTACAAAGTAACGGGGATTTATCCAACCAATCTACATAGTATATGGAAGAAATGTTCTTATTTTTGTGTTAATATGCAGAAATCTGTTCACATAAAAAATAAGAAGGCCTCATTTGAGTATGATCTACTAGATACCTATGTGGCAGGTATAGTCTTGTCCGGCACCGAAATTAAATCTATACGCCTTGGAAAAGCTTCAATTACTGAGAGTTTCTGTGAATTTAATGATAAGGGAGAGCTTTTTGTCATCAATATGCAAGTAGATGAGTATTCACATGCTTCTCACTTTAATCACAAACCTAAAGCAGAAAGAAAACTTTTACTCAACAAACAGGAACTTAAAAAGCTACAAAAGGAGGTCAAAAATGCCGGACTTACCATTGTTCCCCTCTCGGTTTTTATCAACGATCGCGGATTAGCCAAAATTAAAATAGCGCTCGCCAAAGGGAAAAAATTATATGATAAAAGAGAATCCATAAAGAACAGAGAATCTAAAAGAAATTTAGACCGGATTAAAAAGAATTTCAATAACTAATGTTAACGGCACCAATGATTCGGTTTTTAATTTCTCCCAAGCGAATTGTTTTTTGACCCAAGTGATGTAATTTCAACCAGATGACAAGACGTTTTGTCCTATTCCTTCTTTTTTGTTGTTGTATTATTCAAGTGTGCATTGGTCAAATTATGGGAAAGGTTACCGACAGTAAAAATACAGGCCTCCCCTTTGTCAATATATATTTTGAAGGTACTCTGAATGGCACCACCACAAATAACAATGGACTTTACGAACTACCGGTAGAAACTCCCGGCACTTACACTGTTATTTTTAAATATTTGGGCTTTCAGACTCAGAAAAAAGAAGTCACTACCAATGGCAGAGACCCCGTACTTTTAAATATTACCTTACAATCTGAACGTTTTATTTTATCGGAAGTAGAAGTAAAAGCCACAGATAATCCGGCGAATGCCATCATTAGAAATGCCATTGAGAACCGGTCATTTTATAAAGACACCTTAAGTTCATATACTGCAGATTTTTATTCCAAAGGACTTATTAAAATTAAAAATGCCCCTGAAAAAATTCTTGGGCAAGATATAGGGGATTTTGGTGGAGGCTTGGATTCTACCCGTACCGGAATTATATACTTATCTGAAACCATTTCGAAAATATCCCGAGACAACAGAGATTTTAAAGAGAAAATTATTGCCTCAAAAATAAGTGGTGATGATAACGGATTTAGTTTTAATAATGCCTCTGACGTTGACTTCTCTTTCTATGACAACACTATTGAATTTGGCAATCAATTAATCTCGCCTATTGCAAACAATGCCTTTTCCTATTATCGTTTTAGATTAACTGGAACCTTTTACGACGATACCAATACCCTTATAAATCAAATAAAAGTTATTCCCAAACGACCAAAAGACAATGTATTTTGGGGAACAATATACATTGTAGAGGGTTCCTGGTCTATATATGGAACTGATCTTAAAGTAAGTGGTGAGCAAGCACAACTTTTAGCAGTAGACACCATTCAGATAAAACAACAATACAACTATTCTCAAGACAATAAGGTATGGCTAAAAGTTTTACAAAGTATTGATTTTCAGTATGGTATTTTAGGAATTAAAGGAAATGGCAGATTTACTGCAGGCTATAAAAATTATAGGTTACATCCCAATTTTCGGAAGAATGAGTTCGGGAATGAAATTTTATCTTTTGAAGAACTTGCAAACAAAAAAGATTCTATTTTCTGGGAAGGCCTGCGCCCGGTTCCATTAACCACAGAGGAATTAGTAGATTATAAGGTAAAAGACAGTGTGCAATATCTTCGGAAATCTAAAAAATACTTGGATTCTGTAGATCGCATCAAAAATAAATTCCAACTTAGTTCGGTGTTGCTAGGGTACTCCTATGACAATACTTTTAAAGAGAAGTATGTATCTTTTAAAAGCCCATTATTTAGAACCTTCTTTAATACCGTGCAAGGCTGGCATACCGGAACGGAATTTGAATTTTTAAAATTGAATAATCTTAGAGGAAGTCGATTCAGGTTTCTCAGTAGTTTTGACTATGGGCTAACCGAAAACGTCTTTAGAACAAAGACGTCCATTTCATATCGTTTTAATGCATTTTCTCGTCCATTTATAGGACTTAGTTTTGGGAATGAAGTAATTCAATTTAACAGAAACAATCCTATTATGCCGATTGGAAACACCATTACTTCTTTGTTATTTGAGAACAATCTGGCCAAATTCTATGAAAATACTTTTGTATCGTTATTCTATTCTGAGGAACCGATAAATGGTGTCCGTATTTCATCCCAATTATCATTGGAAGACCGGGCTCCGCTTTTTAACAGAACCAGTTATGTAATCTTGGGAGATTATGATGAGCCGTATACCTCAAATAACCCGCTAGATAGGGCTGATTTTGTGAATGCAGCCATCGACAACCACCAAATTGCAACCATTGATATAACAGCACGAATCCGCTTTAAACAGAAGTACCTCTCCTATCCGGATGGGAAATTCAATGTGCCAGATGACCGATTCCCTACCTTATATTTAGAGTATAAGAAAGGGTTCGCTTCGGATAATAAAAGTTATCACTATGACAAATTTACGATGCGGATTGCCCAGGAAATTGTACTTGCAGATAAAGGAGTATTTACTTACAACCTAAAGACAGGGGCTTATTTAAATGCCCGGGATATTTCCTTTGCGGATTACCATCACTTTAATGGAAATAGAACCCGAGTCACCAGAGGAAGTTATTTGCAATCATTTTTTCTTCTTCCTTATTATGATTTCAGCACCAATAAAGACTATTTTGAGGCACATCTGGAACATAATTTCAAAGGATTCATCATGGGTAAAATTCCAGTTTTAAGCTGGCTGAAAGGTAATTTGATCCTAAGTGGTAAATTTTTAATGATACGTGATAAAAGCCCCTATTCAGAATTTGGTATCTCTTTAGACAATCTTGGATGGAAAAAGTTCAGGTTTTTGCGCGTAGGATTTGTGCAAAATCATTTTGAAGGGGTTACCGAAAGAGGCTTTAACCTCGGGATTAGTTTTTAACCCACAATTTAACATCAAAAAATAATTCGTTTAGTTTTTATCCTCTAACAAAGGAACAAACCGAAAAGACCCAAATGCTTCCCTTTCAAATTCTTTCTCCGATTTCCGCGTTATTCGCATCATGGTTTGATTATCCTCTCCAACTGGAATCACCAGCCTACCCCCTATCTTTAACTGCGATAATAGGGTTTTTGGAACCTCAGGGGCTCCTGCGGTCACCACAATACCATCAAACGGTGCATGTTCTGGCATACCTTTATATCCGTCACCAAAAACAAACTTCTTAGGACGATATCCCATTTTTTTAAAAAAGAGGTTTGTCTTTTTAAAAAGTTCTAACTGCCTTTCTATTGTAAATAATTTTACTTTTAAATGCAATAATACTGCCGTCTGATACCCACTCCCCGTTCCAATCTCCAATATGGTATCATTGGGTGAAACCTCCAACAATTCTGTTTGGAAAGCTACCGTATAGGGCTGAGAAATAGTTTGTTCTGCCGCAATTGGAAAAGCTTTGTCCTGATAGGCATGGCCTTCAAAACTGCTGTCCATAAACAAATGTCTCGGAATGGTCCGTATAGCGTCTAGGACCTTTTTATTTTGAATGCCCTTTGAGGAAACAACATCTGCTAATTTGTTCCTCATTCCCTTGTGCTTAAAGGTATCTTTCAAGAAATTTTACTTTTTAGTAATCATTAAGAATCTGTGGTAAAGTTACCACATTTTCGATATCCTTCCTTCGCATGTTTTAGGATTAATCTGTGTATTTTTGACAAAACTTTTAACTATGCTCAAAGTTGGAGTCCTTGGGGCCGGCCATTTAGGAAAAATTCATTTACGACTGTTAAGCGAATCACCCAAATATTCATTAATTGGTTTTTATGATGCAGATGCCATCAACGGCAAAAAAGTAGAAGCCGAATTTGGCTATCCCTATATCGATAATATTAATTCTTTAATTGCCGCTGTAGATGTTGTAGATATTGTAACCCCTACCCTTTCTCATTATGATTGTGCTAAAAAAGCCATGGAGCTAGGAAAACATGTTTTCATTGAGAAACCTATCACAAAAACAATAGAAGAGGCAGAAGAATTAATAACACTTGAAGAAAAACATGGAGTAAAAGGCCAGGTAGGACATGTAGAACGATTTAATCCGGCATTTACTGCCATCAAGGATGCTATCCTCAATCCTATGTTCATTGAAACACATCGGCTGGCTGAGTTTAATCCAAGAGGCACAGATGTACCTGTAGTGTTAGACTTAATGATTCACGATATTGATGCCATATTAAGCGTAGTAAATTCTGAAGTTGCACAAATTAATGCCAGTGGGGTCTCTGTCATCAGTAAATCCCCAGATATTGCCAATGCCAGAATTGAATTTAAAAATGGATGTGTGGCGAATCTTACCGCCAGTAGAATTTCATTGAAAAACATGCGTAAGTCGCGCTTTTTTCAAAAAGACGCATACATTTCAGTAGATTTTCTTGAAAAGAAAGTAGAGGTTGTAAAAATGAAAGATGCTCCAGAAACACCCGGTGAATTCGACATGATCTTACAGAACGCCGAAGGAGCAAAAAAGCAAATCTATTTTGAAAACCCTGAAATATTGAATAATAACGCCATTTTAGATGAATTGGAAACCTTTGCGGATGCGATCAATAATGATACTCAACCGTTGGTTTCTCTTAAAGACGGAACAGCAGCATTACGTGTGGCTTTACAGATAATTGATTCATTTAATAAGTAAACAAAGTAACGATGACGATACAGAAAATTGCGGTTATTGGAGCTGGTACCATGGGGAACGGTATTGCTCATGTTTTTGCTCAAAACGGTTATGAAGTAACTCTTATAGACGTATCCCAGGAAGCATTGGACAAAGGGTTGGCTACTATTTCTAAAAATTTGGAGAGAATGGTTAGCAAAGATACCATTACTACTGATGTTGCCTCCCAGACCTTAAGTAATATTACTACCAATACTCAGTTAAAGGAAAGTCTTAAGAATATAGATCTGGTAATTGAAGCGGCCACAGAAAATGTGGAAGTTAAACTCGCTATTTTCAAGGAACTAGATGCCTTAAGCGACCAAAAAACAATTTTGGCGACTAATACATCTTCTATCTCTATTACCCAAATTGCCGCAGTCACCAAAAGACCAGAGAAAGTTATTGGAATGCATTTTATGAATCCGGTTCCTATTATGCGTTTAGTAGAAATCATTAAAGGGTATGATACGTCCGAAACGGTAACCAAAACCATTATGGAACTATCAGAAAAATTAGGTAAAACACCTACCGAGGTGAATGATTACCCTGGTTTTGTGGCCAATAGAATTTTAATGCCAATGATTAATGAAGCCATTGAAACTTTATATAATAATGTTGCCGGAGTGTCTGAAATAGATACCGTTATGAAATTGGGTATGGCCCACCCCATGGGTCCTCTTCAATTAGCAGATTTTATTGGGCTAGACGTGTGTTTATCTATCCTTAATGTATTGTATGACGGATTTAAAAATCCGAAATATGCCCCGTGTCCCCTCCTTGTGAATATGGTGATGGCTGGCAAACTTGGTGTAAAATCTGGAGAAGGATTCTATGACTACAGCACCTCTCGAAAGGCAGAAGTTATTTCATCCCAATTCCGTGCATCGTAATGGCCAGTATTAAACCATTTAAGGCGATACGTCCATCTGCAGATAAGGTGGTGCATGTTGCCTCTAGATCCTATGAAGACTATTCAAAAAAAGAACTTAATTATCACCTAAAGTATAATCCTTTCTCTTTCCTTCATATCATTAACCCCGGTTTTAAATTTCACAAAAAAGTTTCTGGAGAAGAACGATTTAAATTAGTCCACAATAGGTTTCTAGAATTTTTGGAGGAAAAAGTATTTATAAAAGATTCTGACCCCAGTTTCTATCTCTATCAAATTCAAAAGAATAATTTTAACTGCTGCGGTATTTTTTGCGCAACCAGCGTAGCTGATTATAAGAATAACATTATAAAGAAACATGAGAATACCATAGAAAGCAGGGAACAATTATTTGCACATTACCTACAAACAGTTAAGTTCAATGCCGAACCAGTTCTTATGACCTACCCGGATGATCCGGATATTGCACAAATCATCCAACAGGTAAAAGAACAGGATCCTGAATATCATTTTACAACTCCTGACCGGACCACTCACATATTGTGGAAAATTTCCAAACCAACTACCGTTAAACGTATCGAAGATGGATTTTCTAAGATACCCGCTCTTTATATTGCGGATGGCCATCACAGATGTGCCTCCTCTGAATTATTAGCAAAATTGTCTGAGGAATCAAATTCAAATCATACTGGAAATGAAAACTATAATCACTTTATGAGTTATCTCATTCCGGAAAGTGAAATCAAAATATATGAGTTTAATAGAATGGTAAAAGATTTAAACGGCCATTCTAAAGAGTCCTTTCTGGTAAAGCTAGATGAGTACTATCGCATAAAAAAAACAGAGCACGATTTGTACAAGCCTACTAAAAAGCATCATATTAGCATGTACCTGGATGGCGAGTTTTACTCGCTGTACTTAAGAAAAAAGGTATTTACATTTTCAGATCCACTGAGTGAGCTAGACACTCAAATATTATTTAAAACCATATTAGAACCCATATTAGGTATCCACGATTTAAGAAACGATAAGCGTATAGAATACGGCTACGGGAAGCACAATGTTCTTAAAATGAAAAACGATATTGACGATGGAGAAT
>CBDUCK010000081.1:0-11614 GCA_965365635.1 uncultured Muriicola sp. | reverse complement strand
CTAAAATTAGACCTGAAGCTACAGGATATGGAACGGTCTATTTCGCTCAAAGCATGCTGAAAACTATTAATAAAGAAATATCAGGAAAAGTAGTGCTTATTTCTGGCTCTGGAAACGTGGCCCAATATGCGGCTGAAAAAGTAATACAATTAGGAGGCAAAGCCGTAACTCTCTCAGATTCTGGAGGATATATTTATGATAAAGACGGAATTGACACAGAGAAATTGGAATGGGTAATGGACCTTAAAAACAATAAAAGAGGTAGAATTTCCGAATATACAGATAAGTATCCCTCCGCTACCTATCATAAAGGTAAGACGCCATGGGATGTGCCATGTGATATTGCGCTACCATGTGCTACCCAAAACGAATTGGATGGCGACGGAGCCAAAGCACTCATAAACAATGGATGTATGTGTGTGGCAGAAGGCGCAAATATGCCCTCTACACCAGAAGCAATTACGGCATTCCACGATGCGAAGATCTTGTTTGCACCAGGGAAAGCTTCCAATGCAGGTGGGGTGGCAACATCAGGGTTAGAAATGTCGCAAAATTCATTGCGAATTAGCTGGACCCGAGAAGAAGTAGATGACAGATTAAAGGCAATCATGGAAGATATCCATGATTCTTGTATTGAATATGGAAAAGAAAAAGATGGGTACTGTAACTACGTAAAAGGCGCAAATATCGCTGGCTTTGTAAAAGTAGCCGACGCTATGTTAGCGCAGGGTGTTATTTAGTGTTTATTAGAGTATGAATATGGCCTTCTGGGTAACCCCGGGAGGCTTTTTCATTGCTGATAGTGCAGTAGACGAAAGTAGATACCTTATCTTTAACTACCTTTAATTCACAGCATGCGTGTTACCACCAAAGCCATCGTCTTATCCTCTATTAAGTATGGAGATACCAGCTTAATTGTAAAGGCTTTTACTGCTTCTGACGGATTAAAAACATATTTGTTAAAAGGTGTTTTAGGAGCTAAAAAAGGGAAATTAAAGGCAGCTTATTTTCAGCCTTTAATGCAACTAGAAATAGTGGCTGTGCACAGAAATAAAGGCAGTCTAGAGCGTCTTCAAGAAGTAAAAATTGGTTACGCCTATCAAACACTGCATACCAATATCGGTAAAAACGCCATTACATTATTTTTATCGGAAATGCTTAGCCATAGCATTTATGAAGAAGAAAAGAATGAAGGGCTGTACAATTTTCTCGAAGCCTCTTTCCAATGGTTAGACACCAATGAGCATATTGCCAACTTTCATCTGTACTTTTTATTAGAGCTTACAAAATATTTTGGCTTCTACCCCGATACATCAACCGCTAAAACTCCTTATTTTGATTTGCTTGACGGGCAGTTTACAGAAGCCCCTTCATTGAACCCAATTTTATCTGGCGAAAATTTAGAATTCTTTATTGCCCTTTTGGGCATAAATTTTGATAGTATGCATACGATTAGAATGGGAAAATCTGATCGACAGGAATTGTTGCAAAAACTAGTTCTGTTTTTTGAATTACATTTGCACGGTTTTAAAAAACCAAGATCCCTCGCCATATTAAATGAAGTATTTAGTTAACATACGCCATGCTGTTTTTCTGGTCTGTTTTTTGCTTGTGCAAGGGGCCTTTACTCAGGAAATCGTGATCCTGGATTCCGATTCCAGGAACCCTGTCGTGAACGTGTTGGTGTATAATGCCAACAAAACCAAAACAGCCCTTTCCGATTTTGATGGAAAATGTGATCTGTCTTCATTTGCTCCGAACGATCGCCTTATTATTAGTCACATAGGGTACCTATCTCGCAATATAACTAAATCGCAGCTGCTTAAAAAGGGGGCCATAATTTATCTGTCTGTTAAGACCCAACAATTAGATGAAGTAGTGATGTCTATTTCTAAATGGGAGCAACAAAGAAAGGATATTCCCCAAAAAATCACCTCTATTAGCGCCAGGGCAATAGGGTTTTCTAATCCACAAACATCCGCCGATGTATTGCAGAGTAGTGGTCAGGTATATGTTCAAAAGAGTCAACTCGGGGGTGGAAGCCCCATGATTAGGGGGTTTGCAACAAATAGACTGCTCCTTGCAGTTGATGGGGTCCGAATGAATAATGCCATTTTTAGAGGCGGGAACATACAGAATGTGATCTCCATAGATCCGTATGTTATAAAAAATACGGAAGTTATTTTTGGTCCGGGTTCAGTTATTTATGGTAGCGATGCCATAGGGGGCGTAATGAATTTTTTAACTCTGCAACCCCAGTTTATTAAGAAAGATAGTATTGTTATTTCGGGTAATGCCGATATTAGATTTTCCAGCGCAAATACCGAAAGAACGTTTCATACAGATATTAATCTGGCAGCTAAAAAATGGGCCTTTTTATCGAGTATTTCGTATAACAATTTTGACGATCTGTACATGGGAAGTAATGGTCCCGATGCCTATCTGAGAAATAACTATGTAAACAGACGTAACAGCACCGATGTCTTGGTTGCGAATACCAACCCTAGAAAGCAAGTGACTACTGGGTACGATCAAATTAATTTTGTTCAAAAGATCGCCCACAAACCAAATAATAACTGGCAGTACGACATTGGGCTTTTTCTATCCGAAACCTCGGAATATTCTAGATATGACAGGTTAATACGACCCACTGAGGATGGTCTTGGACTACGTTCTGCAGAATGGTACTATGGCCCACAAAAATGGTTTATGGGAAACTTACAGGTTTATAAAAAGGGCAGAGGTAAATTCTATGATGGGGTTAAAGTAACCGCGGCCTATCAGTTCTTTGAAGAGAGCAGAAATGACCGGGATTTTCAGGACCCTATTTTAAATCGCACAAAAGAAAAAGTTCACGCTTTTTCAACAAATATCGATTTTGAAAACAAAAAATTGGGAGACTTACGATTATACTATGGAGGAGAGTATATTCACAACAGGGTATTATCTAATGGAAGCTCCCTTAATATAGATAACGGCACTCTTTCCGGGGCGGCTTCCAGATATCCCGATGGGTCTACCTGGCAGACATTGGCGGCCTATATTAATGGGGAATACAAGGCAAAACCAAGTATAACGTTCTTATCCGGATTGCGTTATAGCCATGTCTGGATAGATGCTCCTTTTGATGCCACGTACTATGCCTTTCCATTCAATTCAGCCAATCTTAATAATGGCGCCTTAACAGGAAGTCTTGGGTTTAGCTGGTTCCCAAAGCCATCATTACAGGTAACACTTAACGGATCTACCGGATTCAGAGCACCCAATATTGACGATATTGGTAAGGTTTTCGATTCGGAACCAGGGGCTGTGGTAGTGCCCAACCCAGATCTGGAACCAGAATATGCGTATAATATGGAGGTTGGGGTCAGAAAGAATTTTAATGATAAAGCCATGCTTAAAGGAGCAGCGTTTTACACCTATTTGGTAGATGCATTGGTACGAAGGGATTTTACATTTAACGGAGAAAGTGAAATTCTTTATAATGGAGAATTAAGTACTGTTCAGGCCATTCAAAATGCAGCGAGGGCCTATGTATATGGTTTCGAATTTGGGGCGGAAGTATTCTTGTCAAAAGACTTGTCCGTAGCCTCTAATCTTACAATCACAGAAGGTGTTGAAGAAGAAGATAATGGGGAAGATTCACCGGCACGCCATGCGGCTCCAACCTTTGGGGATTTTCATTTTATCTGGTCAAAAGAACGATTTAAAACAGATCTGTTTTTGAATTTTAATGGGGAGATCTCATTTAATGATCTTGCCATTACAGAGCGAAACAAGGAATATATTTATGCTCTGGATTCTAACGGTAACCCATATGCGCCTTCCTGGTATACACTAAATTTTCGGTCTCAATTCCAGATCAATACTTCTATGAATGCTTCTTTTGCCTTGGAGAATATTACAGATCAGCGATACCGCACGTATTCTTCGGGAATTACAGCACCTGGGATCAACCTAATAGTAGGGCTGGGAATCAAATTCTAGGAGTTTACTCGCCGGTATGGAAGCCCGGTTTCTAACACCAATTTTTTTAAGAAGCCGGTCAATTCTTTTTGGTTTTATTTCATTAATTTTGCAGACTTAATTTAGCTCTTAAGGAACGGTCTGTATGAAGTTTCAGGAATACAAAGGTTTAGATTTGCCCAAGGTGGGAGATGAGGTACTTCAATTTTGGAAGGACCATCATATTTTTGAAAAAAGTATTACCACACGGGAAGGGAAACCAAGTTATGTCTTCTATGAAGGCCCCCCATCTGCCAATGGAATGCCGGGGATTCATCATGCGATATCAAGAACCATCAAGGATATATTCCCCAGGTACAAGACTATGAAAGGCTTTCAGGTAAAGAGAAAAGCTGGTTGGGATACACATGGTTTACCTATAGAGTTGGGAGTAGAAAAAGAATTGGGGATTACCAAGGAAGATATTGGCGTTAAAATCACCATAGAGGAATACAATGCAGCGTGTAAAAAGGCGGTAATGCGCTATACGGATGTATGGAATTCCATGACCGAAAAAATAGGATATTGGGTAGATATGGAGGACCCATATGTTACCTATAAATCCAAGTATATGGAGTCTGTTTGGTGGCTTCTTAAGGAGATATATGACAAAGGATTGCTGTATAAGGGGTATACCATTCAGCCGTATTCGCCTAAGGCCGGTACAGGGCTCAGTTCTCATGAGCTAAACCAACCTGGCACCTATCAGGATATTACCGATACCACTGTTACCGCTCAATTTAAAGCGAAGAAAGATAGTTTGCCTTCTTTTTTAAAGAGCATTGAAGGAGACCTTTATTTGTTGGCCTGGACCACTACTCCATGGACCCTTCCATCTAACACGGCGTTAACCGTGGGTCCGAAAATAGAATATGCAGTAGTAAAAACGTTTAACCAATACACTTTTGAACCTATAAATGTACTTCTTGCAACATCGTTGATAGGGAAACAATTTAAGGGGAAGTTTATTGAAGCAGAAACGGAACAGGCCTTTCTGGATTATAATGGAGAGGATAAAAATATTCCTTTCAGGATACTTGCCACCTGTAAAGGGGTTGATCTTGTGGGAATTACCTATGAACAATTGCTGCCATACGCTCTGCCCTATGAAAATGCCCAGAATGCGTTCCGAGTTATCTTGGGCGATTTTGTAACTATTGAAGACGGAACGGGTATAGTGCACACTGCACCTACATTTGGTGCTGATGATGCGTTGGTTGCAAAGCAAGCCTCTCCGGAAGTACCACCATTACTTGTTTTGGATGATGCTAAGAATCCGGTACCACTGGTAGATCTGCAAGGAAAGTTTCGCCCTGAAATGAAGGAATACGCAGGGAAGTACGTGAAAAATGAATATTACGACGATGGGAAGGCTCCGGAGAAGTCGGTAGATGTGGAACTGGCTATTAAGCTAAAGGAAGAGAATAAGGCCTTTAAAGTCGAAAAATATGTTCATAGTTATCCAAATTGTTGGAGAACAGACAAACCAATTTTGTACTATCCATTAGATTCCTGGTTTATTAAAGTTACGGCCGTAAAGGATCGTATGTTTCAATTAAATCAGGAGATTAATTGGAAACCAAAGGCCACCGGAGAAGGACGTTTTGGAAACTGGTTGTCTAATGCTAACGATTGGAATCTTTCTCGCTCCAGATTCTGGGGAATCCCACTGCCTATATGGCGTTCCGAGGATGGTTCAGAAGAAATAATTATTGGGTCGGTAGCCCAGCTTAAAGAAGAAATTCAGAAGTCTATAGATGCAGGATTCATGGCTAAGGACATTTTCTCTGACTTTATTGTTGGCGATATGAGCGAAGCAAATTATGACACTATAGACCTTCATAAGAATGTTGTGGACCAGCTTGTATTGGTTTCACCGGGCGGAAAACCCATGAAACGGGAGAGCGACCTAATAGATGTATGGTTCGATAGTGGCTCTATGCCCTATGCGCAATGGCATTATCCTTTTGAGAACAAGGAATTTATAGATAAAAACAAGACTTTTCCTGCTGATTTTATAGCGGAAGGAGTAGACCAGACTCGCGGATGGTTTTATACCCTCCATGCGATAGCCACCATGGTATTCGATTCTGTTGCCTATAAAAATGTGGTTTCCAATGGCCTGGTGCTAGACAAAGAAGGAAAGAAAATGTCTAAAAGGTTGGGAAATGCGGCCGATCCTTTTGAAACTATCAAGGCTCACGGAGCAGATGCTACCCGGTGGTACCTTATTTCTAATGCCAACCCATGGGATAACCTGAAGTTTGATATGGAAGGGATTATGGAGGTAAAAAGGAAGTTTTTCGGCACCTTATACAACACGTATTCCTTTTTTGCACTGTATGCGAATATAGATGGGTTCCAATATAAGGAGGCTGAAATACCTCTTAAGGATAGACCGGAGATAGATCAATGGATTTTATCAGAATTGCATTCTTTGATAAAAACTGTAGATGCTGCCTATGACGATTATGAACCTACCAAAGCGGCAAGGGCTATTTCAGATTATGTGCAGGAAAATCTCAGTAACTGGTACGTGCGATTATGCAGAAGAAGGTTCTGGAAAGGGGACTACGAACAAGATAAAGTATCGGCCTATCAAACGCTCTATACATGCCTTGAGACCTTAGCTCGCTTGTCAGCGCCAATAGCACCATTTTTTATGGAACGTCTTTACCTGGATTTAACGAAGGCAACGGTGCAGGCAGGATCAGAAAGCGTTCATTTATCGAACTTTCCAATAGTCGAAACCAACATAATAAATAAGGCATTAGAGAGTAAGATGCAAAAGGCCCAGACCATTTCTTCTTTGGTACTTTCTATTCGTCAAAAAGAGAAGATCAAGGTTCGGCAACCGTTGCAAAAGATTATGATCCCTGTGCTAGATCAGGATCAGCGAATTGAAATTGAAGCGGTGGCAGAGTTGATTAAGTCGGAAGTAAATGTTAAGGAGATTCAATTATTAGATGATGCATCGGGCATTCTGGTAAAAAGTATAAAGCCTAATTTTAAATTATTGGGCCCTCGGTTTGGAAAGGACATGAAGTTAATTGCTCAGGCGGTTGGGAAGATGAAGCAGGAAGATATCCAAAAAATTGAGCGTGAAGGTGAAATTTCACTTGAAATAGAAAATAAAAGTATTATATTACAGTTAGAGGAGGTAGAGATTGCTTCTCAGGATATAGAAGGATGGTTTGTTGCAAGCTCCGGAGGACTTACGGTAGCTCTAGATGTAACTATTAATGATGCCCTGCGTAAGGAAGGTATAGCTCGGGAATTAGTAAACAGAATTCAAAACTTAAGAAAAGAATCAGGATTTGAAGTAACTGATAAAATAGATGTAAAAGTATTAAAAGATGGTTTTGTAGAAAAAGCAATTGAAAGCAATATTAATTATATAAAAGCGGAGACCTTAACGGCGGAATTAAACCTTGAAGAAAGGTTAGAAAGTGGAACGGCCATCGTTTTTGATGAAGTAAATACAAAATTGTTGATCCAAAAACACTAAAATTATGGGACAGGATTTAAAAGTAAGATACTCGGATAAGGAATTGGAAGAATTTAGAGTATTAATTGAAGAAAAAATTGGCAAGGCAAAAAGTCATTTAGATTTGCTTAGAAGTTCGTACATGAATGATGGAAATAATGGAACCGATGATACTTCGCCAACATTTAAGGCGTTTGAAGAAGGTTCTGAAACCATGAGCAAGGAAGCAAATACCCAATTGGCTATACGTCAGGAAAAATTTATAAGGGATCTAAAGAACGCCTTATTGCGAATTGAAAACAAGACGTACGGAATTTGCAGAGTAACCGGAAAGCTTATTAATAAAGAGCGCTTAAAACTTGTTCCGCATGCCACATTGAGCATCGAAGCAAAGAATATGCAAAAATAAGTTACAAACGCCCCTTTTTAGGGGCGTTTTTTATGCTACCCTTGCAAGAACCATCCCTTGTACTACCCGTGGTTTGAAAGCTACATTCTACTTCCTGAAAAACAACAAATACAAGTCTTGGGAACCAGCAGAAAAGGAAAATCCTGCGATCGAAAACAATAGAATTCTCGTGTTGCGTTGATATTATATTACTTATTTTTGCCGCAGTAATTTTGTTAGAAGAATGAATTTAAAGAAATCTCTTTTGCTTATCGCGATTGTGCTTATCATAGATCAGATAAGCAAAATCTATATTAAAACAAATTTCGTATTAGGAGAATCTGTAGAGGTATTTAGTTGGTTCAAAATACTCTTTATAGAAAATGATGGGGCAGCATGGGGAGCTAAATTGAGCGATTTCCTGCCTATAAAAGATACTACGGGGAAGCTAATATTAACCATATTTAGATTGTTTGCTATTACAGGAATAGGATACTGGCTTTATGATAGTATTCAAAAGCACGGAACAAAAACACTTGTAGTAGCGGTTTCTTTAATCTTTGCAGGTGCCGTGGGAAATATTGTTGATTCTGTATTTTACGGTGTAATCTTTAATGATAGCCATCGGGAGGTGGCCACGTTGTTTGCAGAGGATCCTTATGGCAGTCTATTTTATGGAAAGGTGGTAGATATGCTTTATTTTCCTTTGATAGATACTACCTGGCCAGAATGGATGCCATTTGTAGGAGGAGAGGGGTTTAGTTTCTTTGATCCTGTCTTTAATATTGCGGATACTGCCATAAGTACCGGAGTTGGAATTTTAATCGTCTTTAATAAAAAGGCATTTGGCAAAACGGAAGAAGTACTTCAGAATGAATAAATAGTATCGGGGGTGATGCAATAATCCATTTTTACATCGTGCGGTTCTCTGTTGGAAATATGTTCCACTGGCTCAAAAATACTCACACCAATTTTTAACGTTCCTGGCTTGCATTGTGCTAAAAAGAGATCATAATATCCTTTTCCGTAGCCTACCCTATAGCCAAATGTATCAAAGGCCAGCAGGGGAACAAAGACTACATCTATCTTGTCAGGAGGCACTTCTAATCCGTCAACAGGCTCGGGAATTGCCCACTTATTTGGTTTTAAAACGGTACTATCTGTCAGTAAATAATGTTGTAACCCGCCAAGATTATCCATCTTAGGAAGTACAATTTCTTTGTCTTTACCTTGTAAAAGGGTTATAATAAAACTGGTATCAACTTCTTTTTTTGCTTCACTATGAAGAAAAATGTGATAATACCGAAAGTGCCAAATAGGAAGTTCTAGAAGTTTATTGGAAATTTTTAAACTCGCTTCAATTACATCCTCCGGGGATGTTTTTTTTCGTTCTTCAAGATAGCATAATCGAAGTTCTTGTTTTAACATGCTTACCAACGAAAGAAGCGTACTATGGGAATATTATAAAAATTTAGTCTTTGGTTGCAACCGCAAAATAGACCTTGAAAAATAACATTAGGATGACATACATCCCAAGAGTAATAAAATAGTTATCCATAGTGAGTAGTAGTTTTGTTGGACTAAATATAGAGAAAAAAATGAATTACCTCCACGAAATGCATCTTTTATTCGATAAAATGCACATTTTTATTAAAAGTTTAACAGGCCAACAAATTATTTACTCTCTGAATGGTATGTGACGATACCAAAGCAGACCAGAGCCATAGTGTTAAAATGAAAAGGAATAACTAAGAACAACCGATTATTGAATAATTAAATTAAACATGCCACCATTAGAACTTGGTAAATTATCTTTGTTAGGAAGCCATAATCGAATTATATAGATGCCCGAAATTTCTTTAGAGCTACAATTAAATACCTTGCCTCATTCTCCCGGAGTGTATCAGTTCTATGATGGGGAGGGCAAGATATTGTATGTGGGCAAGGCAAAGAACCTTAGAAAAAGAGTGGGATCTTATTTTACTAAAACCCACGAATATGGGAAGACCAGGATTATGGTTAAAAAGATTCGAACACTGCGGCACATTGTGGTCCCAACAGAATCTGATGCCCTATTGCTGGAAAGTAATTTAATTAAAAAGTACAGGCCCAGATACAATGTGCTATTAAAAGATGATAAGTCGTTTCCTTGGATTTGCATCAAAAAGGAACGTTTCCCCAGGATTTTTTCCACGAGGAATATTAAGAAGGATGGTTCGGAATATTTTGGACCCTATACCAGTACAAAGACCGTAAAGACCTTGTTAGACCTAATTAAAAGTGTCTACCCCTTGCGTACCTGCAACTATGATTTGTCTGAAGAAAAAATTGCCAATGGGAAATACAAAGTTTGCCTGGAATACCATTTAGGGAACTGTAAAGGGCCTTGTGAAAATCTTCAAAGTGAGGAAGAGTATCAACAACAGATCAACGACATACGAGAAATCGTTAAGGGAAATTTTAAAACATCCCTGCATTATTTCAGAAAACAAATGAAGTCATTGGCTGCAGAGTTGCATTTTGAAGAGGCCGAACTAATAAAAAATAAAATAGAAGTCTTAGAGAACTATCAAGTAAAAACAACCATTGTGAATCCGAAGATCAATAATGTGGATGTTTTCAGTATTATTTCAGATGATGCTTATGCCTATGTAAATTTTCTGCAGCTTTCACATGGATCCATAATTCGTTCTCATACCATGGAAATTAAAAAAAAATTGGAAGAAGAGAATGCAGATTTGTTAGCCTTGGCGATTGTTGAAATCAGACAACGATTTAATTCCCAATCTAAAGAAGTGTATGTTCCTTTTGAGATGGCATTAGGAAAGGAACTTAAAATTACAATTCCCAAGTTGGGCGATAAAAAGAAAATCCTGGATTTGTCCGAGCGTAATGCCAAATTTTTTAGGCAAGAAAGATTTAAACAGGTTAGGATTACAGATCCAGATCGTCATGTCAACAGAATAATGGCCCTCATGAAAAAAGATCTTCGGTTGTCTAAAGAACCAAGACATATAGAATGTTTCGACAATTCCAATTTGCAGGGAAGCAATCCAGTTGCGGCCTGTGTGGTTTTCAAAAATGGAAAACCTTCAAAAAAAGAATATCGAAATTTTAATATCAAAACGGTAGAAGGCCCCGATGATTTTGCTTCTATGGAGGAAGTAGTTTATAGGCGGTATAAGAGACTGTTGGAAGAAAACCAATCTTTGCCCGAGCTTGTAGTTATAGACGGCGGCAAAGGACAGTTGTCATCAGCGCTTAAGAGCCTGGAAATTCTTGGTTTGCGTGGAAAGATCGCCATCATTGGAATCGCCAAGCGTTTGGAAGAGATCTATTTTCCGGAAGATCCCATCCCCTTATATCTGGATAAGAAATCGGAAACACTAAAAATTATTCAGCAACTGAGAAACGAAGCCCACCGATTTGGCATTACCTTTCACAGAAAGATAAGAAGCAAAGAGGCAATCAATTCTGTTTTAGAAGAAATAGAAGGTATTGGTAAAAAGACGGCAGAAGAGGCCCTTAAAAAATTTAAATCTGTAAAACGAATTAAAGAGGCGACTATTGAGGAACTAACCGAAGTGGTTGGCTGGTCAAAAGCAAAGAAAATTTATGAAAACTTTCATTAAACTCCTATATTCACTCTATGCATAAGTACCTTGTATTTATTTGTTTTTTATGGATCGGCACTAGTGGGTTTACTCAGTCGTCCACAGAAAATCAACAAGTAA
>CBDUCK010000080.1:0-11615 GCA_965365635.1 uncultured Muriicola sp. | reverse complement strand
AAATTTGAAAAACTTTACCAGGAGATTACTTTTTATTTTGAGGCGTCACCGTTGCAGGTGAATGAATTAATAAAAGGGACCGATATTGAGAAAAATTTGATTGAAGGGCTCGACATTGGATTTATTCCAAATTTCCTGAATTCTTTTATCTCCATCCTGAGTTCTGCCAGTATTGGGTTATTTTCCGTTCTTTTTATCTCGTTCTTCTTTCTGAAAGATAGCTCCTTATTCCAAAGAGCTATGCTTGCTTTTGTACCAGACAATAAAGAGTTTGGTATGGTGAAATCTATAGATAAGATTAACGGCTTATTATCTCGTTATTTTGTGGGTTTGCTTTTTCAGATTTTAATTTTGTTCGTTATTTATACCATCGTGTTGCTTATTGTTGGAATTGAAAATGCAGTGGTTATTGCTTTCCTATGTGCGCTGTTTAATATCATCCCATATATTGGTCCTATAATAGGTGGAATATTAATGATTTTTCTTACTATGACGTCCAATTTAGGTGCTGATTTCAGTACTGTAATATTACCAAAAACAGGCTATGTTTTAATAGGATTAGTCATAGGGCAATTGATAGATAATTTCTTCTCTCAACCCATCATTTTTTCCAATAGTGTTAAATCTCATCCCCTCGAAATTTTTCTGGTTATCATCATAGCCGGACTACTCTTTGGAGTGCTCGGAATGATTGTTGCCGTGCCTGGCTATACTGCTATAAAGGTGATTTTAAAGGAATTTTTGTCGGATAATAAGATTGTAAAACAGTTAACACAAAACTTATAGTTTTACTTTGAATAAAAATATATTAAAGACTGGTCCACAACATTTTATAAAAAATAATACGAATACTGACATCCTGTCAGTGGTGCTCAAAAAGCCACTTTTTCATGGAGTTACGCAAAAAGAACTCGCCGGCCAGATTGAAGCCAGGCGTAAATGCGAAACTAAGCTCCCCACCTGGTTTAATACCGCTCAGATTTACTATCCTAAAAAGCTACATATAGAACAAACCTCATCGGAAACTACGGCTCGTTATAAAGCCAATTTAGTTTCAGGAAAATGCCTTTTAGACCTTACCGGCGGACTCGGTATAGATACCTATTATTTTAGCAAAAAAGTAGCCGACGTACATCATTGCGAATTAGACCGGGAATTACATGAAATTGCTACCCATAATTTTGAAATTTTGGGAGCACAAAATATCGCCACCTTTCACACAGATGGTCTGCTATTTTTGGAAGATTCCAAGGTGAAATATGACTGGATCTATCTAGATCCTGCAAGAAGGGATAAACTCCAAAATAGGGTGTTTCGGTTATCAGATTGCAGTCCGGATATAACAAAGCATCTCGATGCACTTCTGAATAAATCGGAACATGTTTTACTGAAGACCGCTCCCCTATTAGATTTATCTGCAGGGGTCTCAGAATTAAAACATGTGAAAGAAATCCACATTGTTGCAGATCATAACGAAGTAAAAGAAGTGCTTTGGGTATTAGATAGCGCTAAAAAAGAAGCGCCTATTTATGTAAAAACCATAAACATAGCTCCTTCAGGAAATGAAACCTTTAATTTTTTGTTAGAAAATGAAAGTAGGGCTAAATCCACCTATGCTGCTCCGAAGACCTATCTTTATGAGCCTAATGCTGCTATCATGAAATCTGGAGGATTCAAAAGTGTTGGAAATGCCTATGGCGTAGATAAACTCCATGAACATAGTCATTTGTATACCTCAGAAAAGCATATACCATTTCCGGGAAGGACATTCAAAATAGTGAACACCGTTTCATTTAATAAAAAGGCCATCAAAAGCCTCTCTTTGTCTAAAGCAAATATCACAACCCGTAATTTTCCGTATTCCGTCGCTGAAATACGTCAGCGATTTAAAATCTCCGATGGTGGAAACCTTTATCTATTTTTTACTACCGGCTTTAATGGAGATAGAATAGTCTTAGTATGTGAGAAATGCCAGCCTATTCATCACATGGCCACTTAAAATTAGCTATAGGGTACTTTGTTGCGGATGATAAGTTATAATGCCACCATTCTGTCCTTATTGACCAAAATCCAAATTTTTCCATTGTCTCTTTTAAAAGCAGTCTATTCTGAAGTACTTTTTCCGGTAGTTGGGTAGCATCATGATATGCTTTCTTTCCAAAATAGTCGAAATCTGTTCCCATATCGAGTTCTTCACCATCCAGGGCAACCAATGTAATGTCTACAGCTCCTCCTTTGTTATGGATAGACCCTTTAATTGGGTTGGCCACATACTGTGGATTTGGCACTATTTCCCACATAAGGTATTGTACAGCATTGGGTCTATAGCAATCAAAAAATTTAATCTTAACTCCTTGCTTCATAAAGACCTGGTTTGCCCTTATTAATGCTTTGGCAGTTTTAACCCGTGTATAGCACTCAGCACAATCATAAACCTTGGCGTTTAGGAAATTATTATCTGTAGCATACCGCATATCATAGGCAAAATCATCGCTATAATCTGCTAACCGTATAAAAGTGGAATCAGCAATCCCCGCCAAATCATTTTTCGGAATATCCTCAGGCATTATCTGCACCGTATCCACGGCAATAACTGCCCTTCTGGGTTCCAAAACCTTTTCTTGTTTGGGTACCTGCTGTTTGCAGTTCCCAACAACGAATATCAAAAGTAGTAGTACCAGCCTTTTTGTATTACCTATCATTCCCCCTATTATGTACCGTTTTTGCATCTAAAAAGTATTAAAAGTAATCATAATAGAAAAACATGCACTATCTTCTGCATTCAATTCAGCATTAAAAGATATTGGCTGGCAATACTGATAAAAACCTGTAATCCTGATAAAAAATTGTAAAATGAACGTACGATATACGCTATTCTTTTCTTTGGTTTTTCTTTGCTCAACACAGGTATCAGGGCAAGATCCCTGGTTGGTAGGTTTTGAAAAACCCCTGACCAATCCGATATTACAAGCAGATAGTACAGCTATTTTTAATTGTCCTATTGAGAAAAAATCAGTTCAATGGCAGAAGGCCGATGTTTTTAACCCGGGAGCCATTGTACGGAACGATACCGTGTTTCTATTATTTAGAGCAGAAGATAATCCGGAAGCTATTTTGGGTGGTAGAACATCGCGTATTGGTCTTGCCCACAGCACCGACGGAATCAACTTTACAAAATATCCAGACCCAGTATTATTCCCGGATAATGATGCCTTTAAGAAATGGGATTATCCCGGTGGAGTAGAAGACCCAAGGGTAATAGAACGTGCAGATGGCACCTACATTATGATGTATACCAGTTGGAATAAGGATGTGGCCAGACTATCTTCTGCCACCTCTGATGATCTAAGAACGTGGAAAAAACAAGGCCCTGTATTTGAATCGGCCTTCAGTGGTAAATTCATGAATGGATGGAGTAAGTCTGGCTCGGTCGTAACCGAACTTGTGAACGGACGTCTTATTGCTAAAAAATTAATGGGGAAATATTGGATGTATTGGGGGGAACTATTTGTAAACCTGGCGCATTCTGAAGATGGGATTGATTGGGAGCCATTATTAGATGATACCGGAGAATTACTCCAAGTCTTTACTCCCACTCTAAACGATTTTGACAGTCATTTGGTAGAACCAGGACCACCGGCATTGTACACCTCCGAAGGAATTTTATTGTTATACAATGGGAAAAATCTGAGTGGCCCAAACGCAGGAACTATGGTAGCAGAAAACACCTATTGTGGTGGTCAGGCTCTGTTTAGCAAGGAAAATCCGGCTAAACTATTAAAACGACTAGAAGAACCTTTTATATGCCCCAGTTTACCTCATGAAACTAGTGGGCAATATGCGGCAGGAACCACCTTTATTGAGGGGATGGTTTTCTATAAACAACAGTGGTTTTTATATTATGGAACCGCAGACTCTATGGTAGGTGTCGCCGTAAAATGAAATCCTAACCAACAGGACTATCCGATGCTACTCCGATTCTAAACTTTCTAGAAACGCCAGGCTTTTAGGAACTTGTTGTACAACCCTTGAAGATTCGTCCTCTATGAAAAGATAGGCTATTCCCAGCTCCTTTGCCCTGTTCACAAGAGCTCCCATGGCAATTTGACCAGTTCCCAGCACCACATTAGTTTCAACATCTTCGAGGCCTGTATCATTTCCCTTAACACTTTTATCCATGTCTTTCAGATGCATCAGCACAAACTGATCTGGGTAGGTATTTAATAAGGTCAAAGGATCTACCCCTCCATGCTGCACCCAATACACGTCCATTTCAAAATAAAAATCCTCCGCTTGTTGCGCCATATAATCAAATAAGGTGCCTTCTTCATAGGGCCGAAACTCATACCCATGAGCATGATAGGTTAAAATTATTTCGTCCCGATCTAATATTTCCCCCGCACGGTTAAATACTTCAATAGCTTTTTTAGTGTCTTCAATTGTAAAATTATCTCCATCATGGGGGATCCAGGAACACATCACATAGGTTGCTCCATAGGCCTTCGCCTTTTCAACCACAGCTTCCGGGTCGCTATCTAATTCCTCAAAAGATGCGCCTATACTAACTGGCTCTAAATTATACTTATCTAAAAGGGCTTTAAATTCGGGAAATGGCATCCCGTAGGTATCACCACCTTCAATTTTTGTAATACCCCAATCATGAATTGTCTTTAAAGTACCTTCAACATCTGTTTTAAACTGGTTACGCAAACTATACAATTGAATACCTACCTCTTGCGATATCACAGATTGGATGCTTAAAAGAACCATCACCATTAAAAGGCCTATAAATTTAATTTTTATCATTCTTTTACTCTGTTTTTATAAACTACTTAACGATGTACCGCAACATTTAAATAAGCGTTCTGAAGGCACTAATTAGGTAAGCAAATTCCCCTCATCATCCCACTCTGCAATAGCTCCCCGTGTGCTTTGGTCTATACACTTTGCCAACCATTCCTCATCATAAGCTACCCCATGCTGTTCCAAAACATCTTCGGGCACACCATCCCATACATTTGGCATATTTCCCTTATATCCTAAATCCTCTATGCCAACTTTAGAAGTGTAATATCCGGTGACGGTAAGATTTCGCATCAAATTAAAAAATTGGATCTCCAAAGGATGTTTATCCATAGGAATTGCGGCGTCATAATACGCAATAGCATCTAACAATTGTTTTTGTTGTTCCTCTGGGGTAATTTTAAACTCTGTTCCAAAATCGGTATTGCTTTTATGATCTAACCACATGAGTCCACCTCGCAATGTTGGCTGAAGTTCCGGGATATCTTTAGTCATAAATTCTATAAATTCTGTAACCCCGGCATCTGAAGGCCCTCCAAATTTTTCATCGGGTGGTAAAATAAGATTGCTCAGTATTTCAATAGTTTCCGTTTCGTGTTCCGTTAAGAACTGCTTTGCATTCAATTCATCAATGAATGCTTCTTCTTTAGGTGTGCAACCTCAGTACTATCTCCTTCTGGTGCACATCCATGGACGGCTAAACCACCCGCTACGGATCCTAGGATAATCGATTTTATGCTCTTTCTTCTATCCATTACCTAAATATTTTGTTGTTTAAGTTGTTCTACAATATAGTCGGAAGCCCTCCAGGAAAGGGCAAGAATGGTCCAGGTACAATTCTTATCTGCTTGTGACACAAAAGGTCCGGCATCGGTAATGAACACATTATCTACTTCGTGTAACTGCTGGTATTTATTTACCACAGATTTTTTAGTGTCATCGCCCATTCTGGTGGTACCTACCTCATGGATAATCTGACCAGGGTTTAACAACCCATAATCTTGTTCTTTTGTTGGCGTATCCCCTAAAGGTTCTCCTCCCATACCATGTATTAGTTCTTCGAACGTAGCCTGCATATGGCGTGCCTGATTTCGTTCAAAATCGGACCATTTATAATGAAACCTAAGCACTGGAATTCCAAACTCATCTACCGTTGTAGGATCTATTTCACAATAATTATCCTCACGCGCAATAGCTTCTCCCCGGCCACCAAATCCAACGACAGAACCATAATATTTTTTAACATCATCTCGTAAACTGGCACCATAGCCTCCCGTTTTCAATCCAAAAAATTTATTGAATTCATTGGGATTCATACCAAACCCATAATTCGGCATCCCCATACCTCCCCATACTTCAATATGGTATCCACGAGGAAAGTCTAAATTCTTATTATCTAACCACCAAGGGGTGTATACGTGCATGCCGCCTACGCCATCTTCGTTATACATTTTCCTATTCATTAATCCTGGAATAAAACCAGCACGGCTGCTTCCGGTAGAGTCATGTAAATATTTACCCACCATGTTACTGCTGTTCCCGAGACCGTTAGGATGTTGTTTGCTTTTAGAATTCAGTAAGATACGGGCAGAGCTACAAGCAGAAGCAGCCAATACAACCACCTTGCTCTTTAGTTTATACTCTTTTCTGTCTTCCTTATTAATATAAGATACGCCCGTTGCTTTGCCCTCTTCATTGGTGGTCACCTCTCGTACAACAGAATTAACATATAGATCTATTTGTCCGCCGCTTTTCTGAGCGGGAAAAATAAGGCAAGATCCTGACGAAAAATCTGCATACACCGAACAGGAACGGGAACATTGCCCGCAATAAAAACAAACACCACGATCGTTATTTATTTTCTTAGTAAGCATAGACATTCTAGATGGAATCACCGGTATATCTAACTTGCGAGCACCTTTTATATAAAAAAGCTCATGTAATCTTGGTTTTGGGGGCGGAAGGAAAAATCCGTCCGGATCGTTCGGCAGCCCCTCATTGGTGCCAAACACTCCTATTAACTTATCTACCTTATCATAGTACGGTTTAACATCTTCATACCCAATGGGCCAATTATCGCCTAAGCCATCTACATCTTTATGTTTAAAATCTTTAGGTCCAAAACGCAGTGATATTCTGCCCCAATGATTGGTTCTACCCCCCAACATATGGGACCTAAACCAATCGAATTTGGTATTATCTTTATGAGTATACGGCTCTCCTTCAATTTCCCAACCGCCATAAGCCATATCAAATTCCCCAAAAACACGAGAAGTACCGGCCCCTCTTCGTGGAGATTCATAAGGCCATTTTAGTTGTGTCATTTGTTTTAGGTCGGCTGGGTCAAAATACGGCCCTGCTTCAACGACAGCAATTTTGAGTCCGGCATCTGCTAATACTTTTGCGGACATTCCTCCTCCGGCACCTGATCCAACTATTATGGCATCATAAACCTTGGAGCTTTCCTTTATTTGCATCATATAAATTTTGTTATGTCAACAATGTATAAAAAATTTAGTAATACCATGTGTTTTGTTTTATATACTATTAAAAACTTTACTCGAACCCAACTTCCAAAAAAATATAACAAAATAATGGATAAAAGAGCGTAAATTTTTTTGCAGTCATATTTTATTTTTCGCATATTTTGTTTATTATTACTGCTTAATTGTGATTTTTTTAACATTTAAGCGTGGTCATTCGTGATGTATATGCTTTAAAAATCATGATATATGATCATTACTAACTTAACGAGAAACAATTATGGTTCGAAAATTCACTTATCATCTGTTTAAGCCCAGGAACTGGACTTTTTCAATGCTCTTAGTTTTCGTTGGTTCGGTTGCCTTGGCAAATCCGGCATTAGACGCATACAAGACATCATCTGAGATTGTACAATCAACTATTACAGGAAATGTAACAGATGATACAGGAGCACCTTTACCAGGGGCAAATGTTTTGGTAAAAGGAACTACCAATGGTACCCAAACCGATTTTGATGGGAACTACACTATCACGGCCAATGACAGCGATGTGTTGGTTTTTAGTTACATTGGTTTTAAATCACAAGAAATTGCTGTTAATGGTCAAACTACTATCAATGTAGCTATGGCAGAAGATGCCAGCCAATTGTCTGAAGTAGTTGTAACAGGCTATTCCACTCAAACAAGGGGTGACATTACAGGATCTGTTGCTTCCGTTGATATTAGTGAGGCCACCAAAGCACCCTTGGTGAATGCTGCAGAAGCACTCGAAGGACGTGTTACAGGGGTTACCGTGACGAATTCCGGAACACCCGGGAGCTCTCCAAAAGTTGTTATTCGTGGTTTTGGAACCAGCAATAATACCAACCCTCTTTATATAATAGATGGTGTTCAGACCGATAATCCTTCCATCCTAAATAGTATAAATCCCGGAGATATAGATCAAATCAACGTGTTAAAAGATGGAGCGGCAGCCATTTATGGAGCCAGGGCTTCCAATGGTGTTGTTATTATAACTACGAAAAGTGGTAGTTATAACCAGACAGAACCTACCGTCACCTTTAATGCGTATACAGGGGTTTCCAGAGCAACGAATCTACCAGATATGTTAAATGTTCAGCAACATGGAGAAATGATCTTCCAGAGCCTGGCCAATGATGGTGTCGCTGTTTCTCATCCACAATACGGCAGCGGTCCCACGCCTGTGGTGCCCACCACCGTTCAGGGATACACCCGGGTAGACTCTTACAATCCTATTACCAGGGCACCCCGTTCGGCTACCGTTAAACAGCCCAATGGCACAGACTGGTTTGATGCGATTACCCAGGATGCACCCACCCAGAATTTTGACCTTTCCATTTCCAATGGAAATGAGACGGGTAAATACTTTATGTCTGCCAACTATCTGAATCGTGAGGGGATCCTGAATGAAAGCGGATTTAAGCAAGGGACTACCCGATTGAATTCTGAATTCAAAATCGGAAAAAATGTTACAATAGGAGAACACCTCAACGCTTCTTTTTCGAATCAGAATGAAGGAACACTCGAGGCAATTAATATGGCCTATCGGTTCTCTCCTTTGGTCCCGGTTTTTGATGACGAAGGAGATTTTGCAGGCACAGGACCAACCTCTACAGGGTTAAGTAATACCCGAAATCCTGTAGCGCTACTCGCCAGAGGGAAGGACAACTACAATAAGATCTTTCGTGTTTTCGGGGATTTGTATTTACGAGCACAACTTTACGAAGGGCTTAGTTTTAAAACTACCATTAGTGGTAACATGGAAAACTTCACCCAGAGAAGGTTTCAGGCGCTTGATCCTGAATTTAGTGAGCCATTAGCTACTAACACCATGTTTGAACAAGACATTAATAATTATTCCTGGACCTGGAACAACGTACTTAATTACAGCACTGTAATTGGAGAGCATAACATTAATGCCCTTGTTGGTGTAGAAGCTGTGGAAGAGAGCAGCAAAGGAAAAGGTATAAGCAGACAAGGATATTTGTTTGAAACCCCGGATTTCTATTTGTTAAGCAATGGGAGTAGTCTTGCTAATGTAGATTTCGCTTATGATGGGGGAAATACCTTATTCTCCATCTTTGGCACGGCGAATTACTCCTTTCAAGGAAAATATTTTGCCACGGTCACCTTGCGAAATGATAAGTCATCTCGTTTTCTTGGAGATAACCAGAGCCAGACTTTCCCTTCCTTTAGTGCAGGTTGGTTAATAAGTGATGAAGATTTCTTCCCAAAAGACGGAATCGTTAGCAGACTGAGATTAAAGGCGTCCTACGGTCAATTGGGGAATCAGACCCTGCCCGCCAGTAACCCAACAATTAACATTTCGAATCTTAGTGAACGGTATGCTAATTATTCCTTTGACGGAAGTACCATTGCCACAGGGGCCATCCTAAGCCAGCTTGGGAACCCTGATTTAAAATGGGAAACCAGTGTTACCACCAACTTCGGATTTGAACTTGGGCTTTTAGATAATGACCTCACTGTATCTTTCGAGTATTTTGATATTGATACTGAAGACCTGATTACGCGCGATAATAGCCTTATCAGTACAACGGCAATCGATGCTTCGGCACCTTTGGTAAACCTGGGAGATATCCAAAACACCGGTTTTGATTTAGGCGTTAGCTACAGCCACGAAACCAGTTATGGCCTGAATTATGCTATTAATGCAAATATCTCACACTATAAAAATGAGGTTAAAGCATTGATCAGTGATTTCCAGTCAGGTAGAACCGACCTTAGAGGAGGAGCTGCAACCCGTACTGAAGTAGGGCGCGCCATATCCGAGTTCTATGGCCGAAGGATAACTGGCTTTGACAGTACCGGCCGGTGGACGTACGAAGATGTGGATGGCAACGGCATCAGTGATGATGATGACAGGACCTATATTGGTTCTCCCCACCCTGATTTCACCTATGGTGTGAATTTAAGTGTTGGTTATAAAGGATTTGATATGTCTGCATTTTTCTCCGGATCACAGGGTAACGATGCCTACAACTATCAGAAGATTTTTACGGACTTCCCAACATTCTTTGGATCGAACCAAAGCACGCGGGTATTAGATTCGTGGACATCTACGAATACCAATGCCACACTGCCTGCATTGAGTCAGAGCATTACCAATAATGAAACAAGCCCTAATTCTTATTTTGTAGAAGACGCATCCTTTTTGCGAATGAAGAATCTACAGATAGGATATACATTTAATGATGACATTGCCAGTTCTATTGGTTTGGATATGTTACGACTTTATTTACAGGGTACGAACCTGTTTACTATTACGGATTACACAGGATTGGATCCGGAAGTAATTTCGAACGATAACCTGTCTTTGGCTATCGATGGTCCTAACCCTGTTTATCCGGTGGCACAGATAATTACTATAGGTATTAACACAAAATTTTAAAAAAATGAAAAAGAGAATCTTTTATTATTTAACCATATTCGCTCTAATTTTTGCTTGTAGTGATGATTTTAGCGATGTGCCGGCTATAGGGGCACTGAGTGATGCAACCCTTCTGAATGAGACAGGTGTTGACTTACTCCTGGTAGGTGCCTATTCTACCCTCGATGGTATTAGAATCAATCAACCAGGTGATGACTGGTTTGGAACCGGAGACAACTGGTGGCTAGATGTGATATCCGATGATGCCCATAAAGGTAGTACAGACGGGGACCAGGCGGACCTCTACCTTCTGGAAATATACGACTGGTCTTCTGGTAATCCTTACCTGCAAATGTGGGACGTTAGGTATGCAGGAGTAAACAGGGCCAATGCAGTTATTGACCTGATCAGCAAAATTGAAGAGGGCGACTTTACCTCGAAACTGGCAGAGGCACGTTTCCTCCGGGGACACTATAATTTTGAACTTCAAAAGATGTTTGGCAATGTTGCTTATATCTCAGAGGAAAACTACGCTAATACCGAGTTCAACCAGCCCAATACAGGCCCCATATGGGAGCAAATTGAAGCTGATTTCCAATTTGCTATCGATAATTTACCTCCTTCACAAGCCGAAATAGGGCGTCCTACATCATGGACGGCCAAGGCATTTCTTGGGAAAGCCCATATGTTTCAGCAAGATTTTCCCGCAGCTTTACCCCTGTTTACTGATGTAATCAACAACGGTCCTTATTCTCTTAACCCGGAATTTTTAGCCAATGGTTTTCCATCTCGATGCTATCCTCCTGGTCGCTGACTATTATCTTTTTAAACTCAAGACCCGAATCAGCGAGTCCTTCTTGGAAACCTTCTACGACAGCCTTTTGCACCGCAGCAGCGATACCAAAGTGTTGTGAACGATC
>CBDUCK010000079.1:0-11661 GCA_965365635.1 uncultured Muriicola sp. | reverse complement strand
TTCTCCATTGTAAAATCAGGGATTCCGTATCGCAATAGGCCTCCAGGTTTTTCATCGCGCTCATACACTGTTACCAGGTGCCCTGCTCTGTTCAACTGTTGCGCTGCGGCCAAACCAGCAGGTCCGGAGCCAATGACTGCAACTTTTTTACCGGTTCGTGTTTCAGGAGGTGCGGGTACAATCCAACCTTTGCTAAAGGCAGTTTCAACTATATTCTTCTCTATATTTTCAATAGATACCGGATCCTCATTAATTCCTAAAACACATGCTTCTTCGCAGGGTGCAGGACACAGGCGCCCGGTAAATTCCGGAAAATTATTAGTGGCATGCAATATGTGGGTCGCTTTTTCCCACTTCCCGCGGTAGACAGCGTCATTAAAATCGGGAATTAAATTCCCCAAAGGGCACCCGCTATGACAAAAAGGTATACCACAATCCATGCAACGTGCTCCTTGCTCTTTCAATTCTTTTTCCTTGAGCGGTTGTGTAAATTCCTTGTAATTTTTTAAACGTTCTTTTACCGGGGCATATGCCTCAGTTTTTCTATCGAATTCTAAAAATCCCGTAATCTTGCCCATAGTTCGATCTATATAGTTTGTAATTTTTCTTGCTCCAAACGGAGTAAAGCTTGTTTGTATTCTTCAGGGAATATTTTAATAAAGTTAGGCAGGTACTGTTCCCAATTCTCTAAAATACGCTGCGCCAATGGACTCAATGTAGTGTTGTAGTGATTTTCAATTAATCCCTTTAATAGTTTTATGTCCTTATCTTCCTCTACAGGAAGTAAATTCAATGCCTCTTTGTTGCAACGCCTTTCGAAGGTCTTATTCATGTCTAGAATATAGGCGATCCCTCCGCTCATGCCGGCACCAAAGTTTCTGCCCGTTTTTCCCAGAACCACCACTACACCCCCAGTCATATATTCGCACCCATGATCCCCAATACCTTCAACTACAGCTGTAGCACCCGAATTACGAACACAGAAACGTTCTCCTGCCTTCCCGTTAATATAAGCTTCCCCGGAGGTGGCCCCGTAAAGAGTAACATTTCCGGTGATGATATTTTCCTCTGGTTGAAGGGTAGATTTTTCCGGTATCTTAATGATTAGGCGACCCCCAGAAAGTCCTTTTCCCAGGTAGTCATTGGTATTCCCATTTACAATCATGGTAAGACCGTGTGTTGCAAAAGCTCCAAAACTCTGACCCGCAGAACCGCTAAAAATGAGTTTTAAAGTGTTTTCAGGGAGTCCTTCTGCGCCATATATTTTCGAAATTTCATTACTAACAATGGCACCTACTGCTCTATCCGTATTATGTATGGGAAAATGTAAGGTGATTTTTTCCTTTCTAAACAATGCCGGGTGGGCTTTTCCTATGATCTCAAACTCTACGGAATCTTCTATATGATGCTCCTGTTGACTTGTATTATATAACCTGGTTCCCTTTGGGACACTAATTTTATGTAAAATAGGAGACAGGTCTATACCTCTTGCCTTAAAATGATCGATGGCCTTGTTTCTATTGAGTTTATGAACCTGACCTACCATTTCATTTACAGTTCGGAACCCAAGTTGCGCCATGATCTCTCTGAGTTCCTGGGCTACGAAATACATGTAGTTCACCACATGTTCTGGTTTACCTTTAAACTTTTTACGCAATTCAGGATTCTGTGTTGCAATTCCCACCGGGCAGGTATTTAAATGACACACGCGCATCATAATACATCCTGAGGCGACTAATGGAGCGGTGGCAAAACCAAATTCTTCTGCTCCCAAAAGACAGGCTACGGCTACATCGCGTCCTGTTTTTAATTGGCCATCACATTCCAGAACGATTCTGTTACGCAGGTCATTCATTACCAATGTCTGCTGTGCTTCGGCGATTCCCAATTCCCATGGAAGGCCGGCATGCTTTAAGGAGGTTAGGGGAGAAGCCCCGGTACCACCATCAAAACCTGAGATGAGAATTACATCGGCTTTTGCTTTGGCAACCCCTGCAGCAACAGTGCCTACGCCTACTTCTGAAACCAATTTCACATTAATTCGCGCTTCCCGGTTGGCCGATTTTAAATCGTAAATTAGTTGGGATAGATCTTCTATAGAATAAATATCATGGTGTGGCGGTGGAGAAATAAGTCCAACATACGGCGTAGAATTCCTTGTTTTGGCAATAGAAGGGTTCACCTTGGGTCCGGGGAGTTGTCCTCCTTCCCCTGGTTTGGCCCCTTGTGCCATCTTGATCTGAATTTCCTGGGCATTCGTTAAATAGTTGGAGGTAACCCCAAATCTGCCCGAAGCCACTTGTTTTATGGCACTATTGCGCCAATCACCCGACTGATTTTTATAGAATCGATCAGCATCTTCCCCACCTTCCCCGGAATTGCTTTTACCTCCAATACGATTCATGGCAATAGCCAGGTTTTCATGGGCCTCTTTACTAATAGACCCGTAGGACATGGCACCTGTTTTAAAACGTTTCACAATATCTGTCCACGGTTCTACTTCTTCTAAAGGAATAGGATCAAAATTTGCAAACTCAAACAATCCGCGAATGGTCATAAGATGTTCTGACTGGTCATTTACCATTTTGGAAAATTCCTTATACGATTCGGGCTCGTTATTCCGTACCGATTGTTGAAGTTTCGCAATAGACAACGGATTAAACATATGTTTTTCTCCATCCCTTCTCCATCGGTATTCGCCCCCAATTTCAAGATCTAAATCAGCGGCAATTTTACTTTTACTAAATGCCTTTTGATGTCTGCTAGAAATCTCTTTTTCAATCTCATATAATCCAATCCCTTGTATACGAGTTGGAGTATTTGGGAAATACGTTTCTACCACCTTGGTGTTAAGGCCAATACATTCGAACAATTGAGAACCGCGGTATGAATTTAACGTGGAGATACCAATCTTGTTCATTACTTTCAGGATGCCTTTTCCGATGGCTTTATTGTAATTCTTTACAGCCTCATCAAAAGAGTATTCCGTGATGTCCTGTGATTCTATTTGTTCCCCTATGATTTCATTTACTAAATACGGATTGATGGCACTGGCTCCAAACCCAAATAACAGCGCAAAGTGATGTACCTCTCTGGGTTCTGCAGACTCAATAATGATGCTAAGCTGAGAGCGTTTGCCCAACCGTTGCAGACCGCTGTTGACAAAAGAACAGGCAAGCAGGGCAGGGATAGGTCCTTTCTTTTCATTAATATTCCTGTCAGAAAGAATAATGATATTGGCACCATCATCTATCGCTTTTTCTGCCTGGCTCAATATATCCTGTAGTGCATCTTCCAGTCCGTTTAACCCTCTTGAAATTGTGTAAAGAATGGGAATTGAAACTACCTTAAAATTAGGACTCGTATCATAATTTTTTATTTTATCGAGATCTTCTTTCGAAATTACAGGGTTTTGAATTTTAAGTTTCCTGCAGTGTTTTTCTGAATATTCAAAGATATTTTCGTCACCTCCAAGGGTGAGACTAATATCGGTTATCAATTCTTCCCGAATCCCATCGAGCGGTGGATTGGTTACCTGTGCAAACAATTGTTTAAAATAATTATAAAGGAGTTGGGGTCTTTCTGACAGAACCGCAATTGGCGTATCCGAACCCATAGAACCAATTGGCTCTTTGGCATTTTTCCCCATAGGTAGTATAATGGTGTCGATATCCTCCAGCGTATAACCATACACACTTTTCCTTTTTTCCAGACTTGCTTCATCAAGAAAAAGAGGGCAATCATTATAGGGGATATCCTTTAAATGAACTAAATTCTTTTGAAGCCATTTCCCATAAGGATGTCTTTGAGCTATTTCCTCTTTAATCTCTTCATCATTTATGATACGTCCTTGTTCCATATTTACCAGAAACATTTTACCGGGCTCTAATCTGCCGTGAAATTCAATGTTCTCCGGTGCTATTTCCAATACACCTGTTTCGGACGACATAATAACGTACCCATCTTTGGTAACGGAATAGCGACTGGGTCGTAGTCCATTTCTATCCAGGACCGCGCCAATATAATTACCATCTGTAAAAGGAATAGATGCCGGGCCATCCCAGGGCTCCATTAGGCACGAATTGTATTCGTAAAATTCTCTTTTAGCCCGAGACATTTCGGTATTTTTCTCCCAAGCTTCGGGTACCAACATCATCATTACCTCTGGTAAAGAGCGTTTGGTCATAAGAAGTAATTCTACCACCATATCCATCGTAGCCGAATCTGATTTTCCAGGTAGGATAACCGGTAGAATTTTTTTGATCTCAGGGCCAAATAAAGGGCTCTCCAATAATTCTTCTCTAGATCGCATACGCGATACATTGCCGCGCAAGGTGTTTATCTCCCCATTATGACACATATACCTAAAGGGTTGGGCCAAATCCCATGTAGGAAAAGTATTGGTTGAAAAACGCTGATGCACCAAAGCCAAACGGGTTACAACTCTGGGATCCATAAGGTCTCTGTAGTATCGCTTTATGTCCTGGGGCATCAGGAGTCCTTTGAAAATGATAATTTTCGTTGAAAGACTTGGAACATAGAAGAATTTACTATCCGATAATTTGGAATTTAGAATGGTGTGCTCTGTAATTTTTCGGGCTATAAATAGTTTTAAATTGAACGTGAAGTAATCTTGTTCACTGGTTTCTTTTCCAATAAAGATCTGTTTTACAAATGGCTCTGTTTCAGATGCAATTCGGCCCGGGACAGATTTATTTACAGGAACATCTCTCCAACCTAACAGTTGTAGTCCTTGTTTTTTTACTTCTTGTTCAAAAATTGAGATACAGAAATTTCTTTGATTCTCTTTCTGGGGTAGAAATACATTGCTTACGGCGTAATCACCAGATTGAGGTAATTCAAAAGAACATTCTTCCTGAAAGAAAAGGTGGGGAATATCTATTAATATACCTGCGCCATCACCTGTTTTCCCATCCGCACTTACCGCACCCCGATGTTCTAGTTTATCTAATATCTCAAGTGCCTTATGAATGATATCATTCGATTTTTTTCCTTTAAGACTACATATAAAACCGGCACCGCAGTTATCATGTTCAAATTCTGGCAGGTACAGTCCTTGCTTCTTCAACGTCATAATATGATATTTTATCAAAAATACCATTAAGACTGTGACTAATGCATCATTTTTTCAATGGACATAAAAAAAATGCATCGTTTTTAATAAAACGTTATTAAATATGTAAAATGTAAATTAATCCCCCCTTCATATTAAGATATTCATAATGCCTTTATTCAAAAATGAATCTTTAACTGGGGAATACGGAAAGGATGTAATGCATATTGGTATCTTCCCGAGAATAGAATGGCGTTTATAAACTCAACTACTATAGGAAAATTATAAAAACCGGTACATGAAATTATTGTCTTTTAGTCTCTTAGAATGCTTCTGGAGATGACTATTTTCTGAATCTCCGAAGTGCCCTCGTAGATCTGAGTAATCTTTGCATCGCGCATAAAACGTTCTACATGGTACTCTTTTACAAAGCCATTTCCTCCATGAATTTGTACCGCTTCTACCGCAGTATCCATGGCCACCTGCGAAGCGTATAATTTGGCCATTGCCCCAGACAGATCGTAGTTAAGATTGTTGTCTTTATCGCATGCAGCTTTGTAGACCAAAAAGCGTGCTGCTTCAATTTGTGTATGCATATCGGCCAATTTAAATGCAATAGCCTGGTGGTTACTAATCTCCGTGCCAAACGCCTTTCGCTCTAAAGAGTACTTTCGGGCCAGTTCATAGGCACCAGCGGCTATACCCAGTGCCTGCGCGGCTATGCCAATTCTACCTCCTGCCAGTGTTCTCATGGCAAATTTAAAACCAAAACCATCTTCCCCAATTCTATTTTCCTTAGGCACTTTAACGTCATTGAATAGGAGCGAATGGGTATCACTACCCCGTATACCCAGTTTATTTTCTTTTGGACCTATTTCAAAACCTTTCATGCCTTTTTCGACGATCAATGCATTAATTCCTTTGTGCGCCTTAGGAATATCTGTCTGGGCAATAACAAGATACACGTCGGCCGAACTACCATTGGTTATCCAATTCTTGGTGCCATTTAAAACATAATGATCGCCATGATCTATGGCTGTAGTCTTTTGAGAGGTGGCATCGCTCCCTGCTTCTGGTTCAGACAAACAAAATGCTCCTATGACTTCTCCTGTAGCCAGTTTTGTTAAATATTTTTCTTTTTGAGCTTCTGAGCCATAGGTCTGCAGCCCCCAACAAACTAATGAATTATTCACAGAAACTACCACGGAGGCTGAAGCATCAACTTTTGAAAATTCTTCCATGGCCAGCACATAGGATAGTGTATCTAGTCCACTTCCCCCATATTGTGGATCTACCATCATGCCTAAGAATCCGAGCTCTCCCATTTTTTTGATCTGTTCCGAAGGAAATCGTTGTTCTTCATCACGTTCAATAACTCCTGGCAACAATTCTTGCTGGGCAAAATCCCGGGCTGCTTGCTGAATCATTAACTGCTCTTCTGAAAGTGTAAAATCCATAATGCTATTATATTGTTAAAAAAGGCATACAAATATACACCTAGATTAGAAAATATTCAATAATGTAGGGAACAATATGAGAATACCACAAACAATTATTTTATGAACTAGACTTCAAGAAAATCTTTCAAAGCCCGTCAATATTTTTATATTTGTCTCTATTGGTTTATATAACATCTTATACCTCCTGAATTATGAGACAACATTAGCTTATATGTGATTAGGTATGCATACAGTGGTTATGCACCTGTTTTGAACAACAGAAATGTCTTACCGTCTGATAATTTAAAGGATTTACAATGAAAGATTTACTAAAAAAATACGAGAATAAACCCCCGGAAATTGTTTTTAACTGGAAAGATCCGGAAACAGAAGCCGAAGGATGGACAGTTATTAATTCCTTGCGTGGAGGAGCTGCAGGTGGCGGCACAAGAATGCGGGAGGGACTCGATATGAACGAGGTGCTATCTCTTGCGAAGACAATGGAAGTAAAATTTACAGTTTCCGGACCTCCTATTGGTGGTGCTAAATCCGGGATTAATTTTAATCCACACGATCCACGTAAAAATGGTGTGTTAAAAAGATGGTATAACGCCGTAGCTCCTCTACTGAAAAGTTATTATGGTACCGGTGGGGATCTAAATGTAGACGAAATTCATGAGGTGATTCCAATTACTGAAGATGCCGGGGTGTGGCATCCCCAGGAAGGAGTTTTTAATGGTCATTTTAAGCCTACAGAAGCCGATAAGATCAATAGAATTGGTCAATTGCGATTAGGGGTTATAAAAGTTTTAGAAAACTCTCATTACTCCCCGGACATTGCCAAGAAATATACTGTGGCAGATATGATCACAGGGTTTGGTGTAGCCGAAGCCGTGCATCATTATTACGATATTTATGGTGGTTCTGTTCTTGGAAAAAAGGCGGTAGTGCAGGGGTTTGGAAATGTAGGTGCTGCTGCAGCCTTTTATCTGGCTCAAATGGGCGCAAAAATTGTTGGAATAATAGATAGAGAAGGTGGTGTTATAGACGAGGAAGGCTTTTCTTTTGAAGAAATAAAGACCTTCTTTCTTCATAAAAAAGGAAATACATTGATTGCAGATCCAGATAGGATGATTCCTTTTGAGGAAATCAATGAACGAATCTGGTCATTACCCACTGCCATATTTGCACCTTGTGCTGCCTCTCGTCTTATTACCCAGGATCAAATTACTCAGATGATAGATACAGGATTAGAAGTAATTTCCTGTGGCGCTAATGTACCCTTCGCAGACAAAGAAATTTTCTTTGGTTCTATTATGGAATACACAGATGAACGTGTAAGCCTCATTCCCGACTTTATATCTAATTGTGGAATGGCCCGTGTTTTTGCCTATTTTATGGAAGGAAGGGTGGCTATGGAAGATGAATTAATATTTAATGACACCTCAGATGTTATAAGAAAAGCAATTTTGAATATCTTTAAGCAAAATCCTTCCAGGACTAATTTAAGTAAAACAGCATTTGAAATAGCACTAAAACAACTGATTTAAAAACCAAACTTTTATGGAAACCATTATTATTATTGTATTCTTGGCCGGCTATTTGGCAATAACCCTTGAGCATAATCTTAAAATAGATAAGTTAATCCCGGCGTTGGCCATGATGGCTATATTGTGGGCGGTAATAGCATTAACACACATGCCCGTTTTTGAGGTAAATGCAGAGTTAAAGGAATTAGAACCTTCACATATAGATGAGATGCTTTTGCATCATTTGGGTAAAACGGCCGAGATCTTAGTGTTTCTTTTAGGTGCAATGACCATAGTGGAAATTATTGATTACTTCGATGGGTTTGCTACTATAAAAGGGTATATACGTACTAGAAAAAAATCTAAATTGCTCTGGTTGTTTTCTATTCTGGCATTTATACTTTCTGCCATAATTGATAACCTAACGGCTACCATTGTACTGATTACTATATTACAAAAGGTAATACGAGATCGTGAGTTGCGACTTTGGTTTGCGGGTATGATAATCATTGCCGCAAATGCAGGGGGTGCCTGGTCACCCATTGGGGACGTTACCACCACCATGCTATGGATTTCAAATAAGGTTACCGCCATGCAACTTATAGAACATGTATTTATACCCTCTGTAGTGTGTATGATTGTTCCGGTACTTTTTGCATTGCGCTACAAGGTGTTTAAAGGGACTATAGAAGGAGAGCTGGAAGAGCAAGAGGCGCCAAAATCGCCTCATGGAGCAACCATGTTATATCTGGGACTGGGGTCTATTGTATTTGTTCCTTTTTTCAAAACAATTACCCATCTGCCCCCCTATGTTGGAATGATGCTTTCATTGGCGATCGTTGCTACGTTTGCTGAAATCTATAGTAATGCAAAGTTCAGTATTTCTACCGTAGATGCAGCCAGCGACGAAGCTTCTCACCATAGTGCGGTGCATGCCTCATTAGGTAAGATAGAACTGCCAAGTATTCTTTTCTTTTTAGGAATACTTTTAGCGGTAGCGGCCCTGGAATCTTTGGGGATGCTTTTTGAATTCGCTGAAACTATGGATAAAACGATGCCTATGCTGGGAACAGAGGTCGTTGGCCAAACAGTTTCTGATTTGGTTGTGATTATTTTGGGTGTTGGTTTGTTAAAACCAAATATTTCAACTATGGTTGGACGGTTATAGATAATGTACCCCTGGTTGCGGCCAGTATGGGAATGTTCTCTATTGGTATAGATGATCCGGTTTGGCATTTTATAGCTTATTCTGCTGGTACAGGTGGTAGTATGCTAATCATAGGTTCCGCAGCAGGTGTGGTTGCCATGGGTATGGAGAAAATAGATTTTTTCTGGTATTTCAAGAAAATCGCCTGGTTAGCACTTCTCGGATTCCTTAGTGGTGCAATTTGTTTTGTACTCATTAGAAATTTAGTGTTACACGGATAATTAAATTGAGATTCTTCCGTTATAGGGGCAAATTAATAAGGGAATTTATATGATAATGATTCAAGATCTTGTGGATGAATCTCAGGTGGCTGAGGTGCTATCCGAAGAAAAAACACTTTCTGTAATAGATTTAATATTTAACGGAGGTACCGGTAGTATTGTAATTATATCGGTTTTGTTTGCGATGTTGGCGGTAGCGATGTACATCTATTTTGAGCGGTTACTTGCCATTAAAGCGGCCTCTACGATCGACAAGAACTTCATGAACCAGATACGAGACCATGTAATGAATGGGAAACTCGAAGCAGCCAAAATTCTTTGTGCGCAGACAGATTCCCCGGTTGCCAGGTTAACAGAAAAAGGTGTTTCCAGAATTGGCAAACCCTTAGACGACATCAATACTGCTATTGAGAATGCAGGTACCTTAGAGGTCTATAAATTGGAAAAAAATGTAAACACCTTGGCTACCGTTGCAGGTGCAGCCCCTATGATAGGGTTTCTTGGAACGGTAATAGGGATGATCCTGGCATTTCATCAAATGGCCAGCAGTGGTGGTCAGGCAGAAATGGGGGCTTTGGCCTCAGGAATCTATACGGCCATGACAACTACCGTTGCAGGTTTGGTTGTAGGTATTATCGCCTATATGGGATATAACCATTTAGTAAACCGTATAGATAAGGTTATCCACAAAATGGAAGCCAATGCTGTGGAGTTTTTGGATTTATTGAACGAACCCGTTTAAGCTACTTTCCATGAAATTAAAAGGAAGAAATAAGATAAGCCCGGAATTCAGTATGTCCTCTATGACAGACATTGTTTTCTTGTTGCTAATCTTCTTTATGCTGACGGCTAATTCCCCTAATGCATTAGATTTACTATTGCCTAAGGCCAAAGGAAAATCTACGAACACACAGAATGTATCTGTTTCTATCAACAAGAACCTGGAATACTTTGTGAACAAGGAACAGATCAACGCGGCTTATATTGAAATTGAATTAAAAAAAGCACTGGAAGGAAAGGAGAACCCTACCATTATTTTGAGGGCAGAAGAAAGTGTTGCCATCAAAGAAGCCGTAAATGTAATGGATATAGCTAATAGAAATAGCTATAAGGTAATCCTGGCCGTGCGACCCAACTAAATGTCATTTTTAGATACGAGACACAAGAAAAAATCCTTCACACTTACCATTTTTTTGTTAAGTGCACTTCTCCTAGTACTATTTTATATTGGTCTTACCTACATGGATCCTCCAATAGAAAAAGGTATTACCGTTAATTTTGGCAGTATGGAATTTGGGAGTGGCCAGGTACAACCCAAAGAAAAGATACAACCTCAGGTAAGTGAGCCCATAGAGGCCGAAAAAGATGCGCAAGAACCAGAAGTATCAGAGCCTGTAGAAGAACCGGTTGCAGAGGAAGAAGTAGTTGAAGAGGTCACAGAAAAGGTATTGACACAAGAGAGCGAAGAATCTATTCGGATCAAACAACAGCAAGAAGCAGAACGGAAAGAGGCAGAAGCAGCTAAAAAAATACAGGAAGAGGCAGAACGTGTAGCGCGCGAAAAGCAAGCTGCTGAGGCTAAAGCCAGACAGGAACAAGAAGAAAAAAAGAAAAAATTAGATGCCTTAATGGGGGGGTTAAACACCTCAGACGGCACAGCCCAGGGTAATGAAGGTGATGATACCAAACCCGGAGATAAGGGACAACCAGACGGGGACCCTTATGCTACAAGTTATTATGGAAGCCCGGGATCTGGCAGTGGAGCCGGAGGATATGGTCTCAACGGAAGATCATTGGTTACCAAGGGGAAAGTGCAGCAAGAATGCAATCAGGAAGGAAGGGTTGTTGTTAAAATATCCGTAGATCGTAATGGGAAAGTAATAAGTGCCACCCCGGGGGTAAAAGGTACCACCAATAATCATCCATGTCTTTTGGAACCTGCAAAAAAAACGGCATTCCTTCATAAATGGAATCTGGATTCGAAAGCTCCCAACCAGCAAATTGGTTTTGTGGTGGTCAATTTTAAATTAGGTGAATAGCCTATGACCTATCAGGAAACCTTGGATTGGATGTTTGCACAACTTCCAATGTACCAGCAACAGGGTAAGGTTGCCTTTAATGGGAAATTAGATGGTATTAAAGCATTCTCTCAGTATCTGGGGAATCCTCACAACAAATTTAAAAGTATCCA
>CBDUCK010000078.1:0-11731 GCA_965365635.1 uncultured Muriicola sp. | reverse complement strand
TTCCAGGTAGTGGAATAGAATGGGGCAATTTTATTAAGCGTCTCTTTAAGGGCAACAATGTCTACTTTGGGTCCGTCAGAAAAAATATTCAATATTTCTTCCGATTTAGCATCGAAGAAAGTTTGAATTAAAAAAGCATTTGGCCTTCGCTGAATAAGTGTTTCAAACAACCGCATAGAACCCGAAATCACCTGTTTACCTGTACTGTTATTGTCTCCTAAAATATCCAGGCCTTTGCGATGGTAATTATACATGGCAATGCGATACTCCCTGAACGTGTTAGACAATAGATTATCTACCAGAACAAAGCGTGTTCTATTATCGGTAGCCGACTGACTCCAACCCGAAAAGTTACTTCCCTGTGCCTGGGTAACTATTTTTTGAGCTTCTTTATAATAATCTGTTCCGCCTTCTAGTGCAAAAGTATCTGCATCCATGCCCAACATAATATAAATATAATATGAAATAACCCCCACTAAATTAGAATTAAACACATTTTGATTGTAGATCAACGGCTGAAATTCTATGTACTCAAAATTAAAATCATTGTCCTTGTAGTTAAAAACCGGACTCTCATAAGAGGTATTATACACCGGGCGGGAAGATTGTATCTGGATGTTTGCTTCGAAACGATTCGATTCAAAGTTTGTAACGGTAATAAACATACGTGCATTTACCCGTTCGTTTTCTTTGTAGACTCTGTTGGTCCATTTGTTTTTGTTCACAAAATCGTTTAATGAACGCTCTAATGTTCTGAATATCTGTTGATTAGTTTGACTAACCTGATCTGAATTTACAGTAATTGTACAGTTGAGTTCTTGACCTAAACAAGTGAAGGCAAGAAACAAGATAAAAACCAGGCTTAAAGATCTACGCATTTAGATTTTTGATGATTTCATTCCATATGTCCACAGCCACTGCTGCTTTTGTCTTTACTTCAAACGGTGTAATAGCTAAATTCTTATCTATAAAGGTGATTTTGTTTGTAGAAACACCAAATCCGGCACCTGCATCATTCAAAGAGTTTAGAACAATTGCATCTAAGTTCTTTTTACGTAATTTTTCTTGTGCATTCTTTACCTCATTTTCAGTTTCCAATGCGAATCCAACTAAAAATTGATTCTTTTTTATTTCGCCCAAGGATCGCAGAATATCCTTGTTTTTAACCAAAGCTATGGTTAAATCATCGTCACTTTTTTTAATTTTTTGAGAGGCAGTAACTTTTGGCTTATAATCCGCTACGGCAGCGGCAGCAATAACCACTGCACTATCCTCAAAATTTTGATGTACAGCATCATACATTTCATCTGCTGTAACTACGTGTATTGTTTTTATTCCAGGGGGTTCTAAAGTAAACTGTGAAGGGCCCATGACCAATAATACATCGGCGCCGAGAGCAGCAGCAGCTTTGGCCAATTCTAATCCCATTAATCCTGAAGAATGATTCCCAATAAATCGTACAGGGTCTATTGCTTCATATGTAGGGCCTGCTGTAATTAAAACTTTTTTTCCAACCAAAGGAGCGGCATCGGCAAGATGCTGCGTAATAAATTCTACTATTCTATCGGGTTCTTCCATGCGTCCTTCGCCTTCCAAACCACTGGCTAATTCTCCTGAAGTAGCCGGAATCATAATATTCCCATAAGATTGTAGGGTAGCAAAGGTCCTTTTTGTAGACGGATGCTTATACATATCCAAATCCATGGCAGGCGCAAAATAAACAGGGCATTTTGCAGAAAGATAGGTAGCCAACAAAAGATTGTCACAAGTGCCCTGGGCCATTTTAGATAATGTATTGGCTGTTGCCGGAGCAATAATCATTAAATCTGCCCACAACCCAAGCTCTACATGATTATTCCAGTCTAGACTACCCTCCTCTTCCTTCACAAAATCTGTTAGGACAGGATTCTTGGAAAGGGTGGCCAGTGTTAAGGGGGTAACAAAAGAACCGGCACTTTCCGTTAAAATAACTTTAACTTCTGAGCCGGCTTTTATTAATAAGCGAACTAAAAATGTTGTCTTGTAGGCAGCTATACCTCCGGTAATGCCCAAAAGGATTTTTTTGCCTACTAGCATTTTATTGGTCGTCTTTCTCCGTATTTCGATAGTATATTTTATCCTCTAGCCACTCCATAACAGCCATGGCGTGAGGTTTTGGAAGCTTTTCGTAGAACTTAGAAACTTCGATCTGCTCCTTGGTTTCAAATACTTCTTCCAAGCTGTCACTATAGGTAGCAAACTCTTCTAGTTTCTCCAATAGTTCCTTTTTGATTTCAGAATTGATCTGAATGGCTCTTTTTGAAGCTATAGAAATAGCTTCATAGATATTTCCCGTTTTTGTATCAAACTCGTTCCTATTAATGGTCACGGTTGAAACAGGTGCTTTTGAGTTTTTTAAATCATTCATATTCATTTCGATAATTTTTCTTGTTCTGAGTAACGTTCTAATTCTTTGTTTACCTTTTCTACTAAATTATCCGCATCCTTCAGAAAGGTAGTTTCGGGATAGTACTTAAGTAAATTATTATATGCTGAAGCAGCATCTTGAAGACGCTCTTTCTTTCTGCTCTCTGTACTGTTAACAGCCAAATTCGTAGTTGCAACTAATTTTAGATACAATGCCTCTTCCCTGAACACAGTTCCAGGATAATCGGAAACAAAGTTGTCCAATGCGGCCAATGCGGAAATACTATAATCCAGAATATACGAATTTCCTAGTTTTGTAAATTGTTTGGCTATTTCAAAAGCCTTCTTTTCCTTTTTTGTAGTAAGCTCCTTTGCCATCCTATTAGCTTCCGGTAAAAATTCCGATTCTGGATACGCATTGATAAAAAGCTGTAATTTCGCCAATGCCTTATCTGTGTCTGTTTGATCTAAAGAATATCTTGGAGAAAGCATGTAAAAACTTTTGGCTCCTACAAATGAGGCTTCTGCTGCCTTATCACTCTTAGGGTACGATTTAAGAAAACGTTCGAATTGATACCCCGCGAAATTGTAATCTTTTATCTTAAAGTAGGTGTCTGCAAGAAAAAAGAGAACACGTTCCCCCTGTGGTTTTCCGACATATTTTGGAGCAATCTGTTCAAATAGTACATTAGCTCTTTTATAATCACCTGCATCATAGTACTTTTCTGCCAGATCATATTTGGCTTTAACATCCTCATTTTTGAGTACTTTTTGGTACTCGTTACATGAAACCATTAAAAGTAACACGACCGCCGCAAGTATTAACTGCCTCATTTTTAAAAACATTCTGCAAAATTAGGGATTCTTAACGGAATAAAAAACAAATTCTTTTGAACGAAAATAGGATGTTTTATTAGACCAAATAGTGCTTTTAGGGAAGTTTTAACGATTCATTTTAATACTAAATAGGAATAGCAAAAGCCTTTACAAAATTGGCTAGTCTTGCTTTAAGGCCTTCTGAGGCTTCAACTAAGGGAAGACGAACCAGCGCATTGCACAAACCAAGATTTTCCAAAATGGCCTTTATCCCTGCCGGGTTTCCTTCTTCAAAAATAAGCTTCATCCCGGGAAGTAGGGACTCGTGAAGTTCATAGGCTCCTTCATGTTCCCCGTTTAGTCCAAGACGAATCATCTTAGAAAAATCTACAGGTAATCCCTGACCCAAAACAGAGATAACTCCAATTCCACCTTCCGTTACGGTAGGCAATGCGGTGAAATCATCTCCGGAAATAATATAAAAATTATCAGGACAATCTTTCAGGAGTTGTTTAACCTGCTCCATATCTCCTGAGGCTTCTTTAATGGCAATAATGTTATCACAATCTCTTGCCAATCTTGCTACTGTTTCAGGAAGCATATTGCTGCCCGTTCTCCCTGGTACATTATATAGAATTAATGGCTTTGGAGCAACCCTTGCCAGCTCTTTATAATGAAGGTAAATACCCTCTTGGGTGGGCTTGTTATAATATGGTGATACCGACAAAATTGCATCAAAAGCATTCAAATCAGCATGCTTTAATTCGTCTGCAATTTGCAATGTATTATTACCCCCTATACCTATCACTAAAGGTAAGTCACCTGCATTTTCCTCCACAATAGTTTTTATAACCACTTGTTTTTCGGATTTTTCCAGGGTAACGGCTTCTCCGGTCGTCCCCAAAACCACCAAATAGTCCACACCACCTTCCTTGCAATACTTAACAATCCGCTTTAAGGCGTCTACATCTACCGTCTTATCATCCCTAAACGGGGTAACTAACGCAACCCCAGTGCCATATAATCGCTCCATAATTACAGCTCGTTCATTACTTTTAAATATTTTTTTAATTCCGTCTTAAAGGTGGTAAAATCTTTTAGTGATGTTTGTAATATTAAATCGTTTAAATCTTTATCAACTTCATCAAAACCTACCTTTATACGCGCTTTGGTTTTAACCGTCATCAGTTGCATCATTAATTTATCTTGGGTATAATAATTAATAAGCAAATCGTATTCTTTCGTGAGGAATTCCAATGCGTAACTATTCTCTATATCCCCACCCCAACCCAAATCTTTATCAGAAAAAACAGGTGTAGCATAGGGTGAATTTTTATCGTAAAAACCTCTATACCCTATTATTTTGATGGCGCTATGACGTAGTTTGAAATCATCTATTAATTGGGAAAAAACATCTGAATTATCAAAATTATCAAGATCTACTATAACCCCGATACTTTTAATTCCTTTTCTGGATTCAACATCCTGCTGGGCGTTTTTCAATTCATTTCTCAAGAATTTAACTCCTGATTTATGCTTAAATTTGTCTTTAAGTCCCTTTAAAAACATGTACATTTACATTTTGACAAAGGTAACTATATTCCCTCCATTTACGAAGCTAAGATACCAAGGATGATTCGTTTAAATATAAAACATTTTGTTGTATTTATAACAGTAGGACTATTTTTATCGTGCAAAACAGAACCTACCTCCCTGGTAGAAATTAAAGGATCTCTTCTTCCTGTTAATCAAGAAATTGAAGCTTCCGATTCAATAGAAGCTTATGTGCTTCCTTATAGAAACAGGATAATTGAAGTCCTGGACAGTACCTTGGCCTACGCGCCTTCGGTTATTACCAAAAATGACGGAATCTATAACTCCTCTGAGGGAAATTTAGTAGCAGATATCCTCCTACAGGAAGCGACCCCCATATTTAAACTCAGAACGGGAAATAGCATAGATTTTGCTCTGCTAAACTATGGTGGTATCCGCAGTATCATTTCCAAAGGGAACGTTACCGCCAGAACTGCCTATGAGGTAATGCCCTTCGAGAATATGATCGTGGTGGCAGAACTAAAAGGCAAAGACGTACGAGATCTGGTGACCTATGTTATTAATTCGAAAAGACCTCAGCCCATTAGCGGCATCCAAATAATTCTAAACAACAATGGCTCCCTTAAATCGGTTACGATCCAAGGAAAGCCTTTCGATGAAAATACATCCTACTTTGTAGCCACCATAGATTATCTAGTAGATGGTGGTGGGAATATGGATTTCTTAAAAGATCCGGTGAGTCTTACAGATTTGGACTATCGTTACCGAAATGCCATGATAAATTATTTTAAAAAAAACGATACCATTAAGGCAACTGTTGATGATCGATTCATTAAACTTGACACACAATGAAACGAAGAAATTTTATAAGCACCGCGCTGGCCGGGACTGGCTATGTGAGCCTCGCCGGGAGTTCTCTAATCAGCTGTAAGAATTTAAACAAGAAACACATTACCATTTTGCATACCAACGATGTGCATAGTCATATAGATCATTTTCCTAAAGATCATTCTTCATTTCCGAACCTGGGTGGGGTGGCACGAAGAGCTACGTTAGTATCCCAAATTCGAAATGAGAATCCCAACACCTTATTGTTAGATGCAGGAGATATTTTTCAGGGTACCCCCTACTTTAATTTCTATGGTGGGGAATTGGAATTCAAATTAATGAGCATGCTTAAATATGATGCGGCTACCCTTGGGAATCATGACTTCGACAATGGGATAGATGGTTTGTTGGCCCAACTGCCACATGCTAAATTTGATATCCTATCTGCAAACTATGATTTTTCAAATACCGTCATGGATGGCTTTGTAGAACCCTTTAAATTATACACCATAGATGGGGTGAAAATAGGAATTTTCGGATTGGGCATTGAACTGAAAGGATTGGTTACCAAAAAGTTATATAAAGAGACCGTTTATATAGACCCTGTCGAAATTGCACAAGATATGAGCCGTATTCTAAAAAAAGAACAACAATGTGATCTGGTTATCTGCCTGTCGCACCTTGGATTCGAATATAAAAACAACCCTCAATTGGTGAGCGATACTACTTTAGCAGCTAACACGGAAGATATCGATTTGATCATTGGAGGACATACCCATACCTTTCTGGATAAACCGGTGATTCGACGTAATAGAAAAGACACACCTGTCCTCATAAATCAGGTAGGATGTTACGGCATAAATCTCGGTAGAATCGACTTTTATTTTGATACCAGTAAAATCAGCTCCGCCAATGGAGTTTCAATAACAGTCTGATATCAATATCCTTATACAATACAAATTAACTCGTTTAAAGGGTGACTGATCTGTTTTTATTCGCCAGCTGTTTTGAGCAACATTTATGCCTTATATTTATAACCAATTTTACAAACTTAAAATAGTTACTAGATGATCACAGTAAACGCTTTTGCCGCTGAACAGGCTGCAAGTCCTCTTAAACCATTTACCTATGAACTTGAAGCTCTAGGAAGCGAAGAAGTAGATATTAAGGTGCATTATTGTGGCATTTGCCACTCGGATCTAAGTATGTTGAATAATGAATGGGGGATGACACAATATCCTTTTGTGCCGGGTCATGAAATAGTGGGAGAAGTTATTGCTGTTGGCGATAAAGTAGTTAAAGTACAGGTAGGTGATAAGGTTGGATTGGGTTGGAATTCTTCCTCTTGCATGCATTGTGAACAATGTATGGCGGGTGAGCACCACCTATGTTATAATCTGGAATCTACCATTGTAGGAAGACACGGTGGTTTTGCAGATAAGGTAAGAGCGCATTGGTCCTGGACACTTCCTCTGCCAAAAGATGTAGATATGGCCAAAGCCGGCCCGCTCTTGTGTGGTGGGATTACAGTTTTTAATCCCATTATTTTGGCTGGCGTAAAACCTACCGATAAAGTAGGCGTTATTGGAATTGGAGGCCTTGGACATATGGCATTGAAATTTTTAAACAAATGGGGCTGTGAGGTTGTTGCCTTTAGCTCTACTCCGGATAAAAAAGAACAAATCCTTGCCATGGGAGCCAATAAGGTAATCAATTCCAGAGATCCTGAAGAATTAGAAAGTATTCGGGGATCCTTGAATTTTATTTTAAATACAACGAATGTTACGCTCGATTGGGATTCGTATCTAAGTACCCTTTCACCTAAAGGACGTTTTCATAACGTTGGAGCCGTATTAGAGCCGATGGCCATCCCGGCATTCTCTTTGATCATGGGGGAAAAATCTGTTGCAGGTAGTCCACTTGGTAGTCCTGCCCTTACCGCCTCGATGCTCGATTTCTGTGTGCGTCATGATATCTACCCTATGGTAGAAGAATTCCCAATGGAAAAGGTAAACGAGGCAATGGAACATCTTGAAAAAGGAAAGGCAAGATATAGGATTGTATTGAAGGCTTCCTAGTTTCCCAGGGTGTCATTTACTATCTGAATAAATTCTTCCTCTAAGCTAATAGTGGGCATCGCCCGATTGGAACGCCTATACCAATAGTTGGCGTTCCAGGAATCTCCTTCCTTGCGGTGTAAATACGCATGAATTCGATTTCCTGCCAGCGATTCTATTGAATCTACACAGCTATGTGCTTTATCCCAGTTTCCTTTGGCTTCCCACCATAAGGAGGAAACCTCCTTAGACCAGTTAGCGGGTGGCTGTTCTGTCCTCTCAACGAGGGCCATAAACCTGTCATAATTTTTAGGGTAATCCATCACAAATAATCAATTTAACGGGCTTCCATTAATTCACCAGTGCCAGGAAATCATCTTCCGAGATAATTGGGACTCCTAAGGTTTCTGCCTTAGTTTTCTTGCTCGGACCCATATTAGCCCCAGCCACCAAATAAGATGTTTTTGAAGATATAGAGGAGCTTACTTTACCCCCGTTATCCTCAATAAGTTTTTTGAGCTCTGTGCGTTCCAATTTTTCAAAAACTCCTGAAACAACAAACGTTTCTCCTTTTAGGGTATCTGATTGGTTTTCCAATTGCTCCGGGGTGAGCGAAAATTGTAATCCGTAGGATCGTAACTTTTCTATTAGTTCTTTGTTAAGGTCATCATTAAAAAAAGCAACAACGCTCGCTGCAATACGTTCTCCAATTTCGTTGACTTTGGTTAATTCTTCGGCTGAAGCAGCCATAAGTGCATCAATGTTTTTATAGGCTTTTGCCAACACCTTGGCCACTGTTTCTCCCACAAATCTAATTCCCAATGCAAAAAGCACCCTTTCAAAAGGTATTTTGACGGAGGCCGAAATTCCTTGAATCAGATTTTCAGCAGATTTTTCGGCCATTCGTTCCAAGGGTATCACTTGCTCTTTTGTTAATGAATACAAGTCCGCATAATTTTCTATGAGTCCTTCTTTAAATAACAACTCAACAGTTTCGCCTCCGAGACCTTCTATATCCATAGCTTTCCTGGAAATAAAATGTTGTATGCGCCCTGTAATTTGTGGAGGGCAACCTGCATAATTGGGACAAAAATGTTGGGCTTCTCCTGCTTGTCTTTGTAGTGGGGTTCCACATTCTGGGCAGACGGTAATATATTGCGTTGGTACAGAATTGGGGGGGCGTAAGGCTAGATCAACCCCTACGATTTTAGGTATAATCTCCCCTCCTTTTTCCACGTACACCGTGTCTCCTACACGAATATCTAATTTAGCGATCTGATCTGCATTGTGCAGCGATGCCCGTTTCACGGTAGTGCCTGCTAACAGCACAGGGGTTAAGTTGGCCACGGGGGTTATGGCACCGGTACGACCTACCTGATAGGTAATTTCCTGAAGTACAGTTACAGCCTGTTCTGTTTTAAACTTATAGGCCAATGCCCAGCGTGGCGATTTAGCCGTATACCCCAATTCGTCTTGCTGTTGCAAATCATTGACCTTAACAACAACCCCATCGGTCTCATAGGGCAATTTATGTCTGTGAATGTCCCAGTATTCCAAATACTGCATTACTTCATCGGTATTTCTACACAATGTAGCTTCTGCAGGAATCTTAAAACCCCAACTTCTCGCTTTCTCTAATAATTCATAGTGTGAACTGGCAGGAAGATTCTTTCCCACAATGGCATACAAAAGGCAATCTAACGGTCTTTCTGCAACCAGACTGCTGTCTTGCAATTTTAGACTCCCGGAGGCGGTATTTCGTGGATTCATATAAGGATCCTCCCCATTTTCAATACGATCTTCATTCATTTTATTAAATCCGTCCAATGGCAAAATTATCTCTCCGCGGATATCAAATTTATTTGGATAATCTCCTCTTAATTGCAGGGGTACAGATCTAATAGTTTTTACGTTGGCGGTTACATCATCCCCCTGAAAACCATCACCACGTGTTAGGGCTCTAATCAGGTGGCCATTCTCATAGGTTAGATTAATTGAAGCTCCGTCGTATTTAAGTTCACAGGTGTATGAAACAGCTACATCTCCCAGAATACGCTGTACCCTTTTTTCCCATTCCAATAATTCCTCCTTGGAATACGAATTGTCCAAAGAATACATTCGTTGCTCATGTGGAATGGTAGTGAAATTTTTAGTGACTGTACCCCCCACCCTCATGGTAGGCGATGTCTCATCATAAAACTCAGGGTGTGCAGTTTCCAAGGCCTGCAACTCCTTAAGTTTCATATCGAATTCATAATCGGAAATAATAGGATCATCTAAAATGTAGTAGCGATAGTTATGATCGTGTAATTCTTTACGAAGAAGAAGAATCTGCTGTTGGGCGTCCATTAATTCTAGTATCTATTAATTCTTACTTTTTATTCCAAATACTCTTTACCATGCGGTCTTTACCATATATGTCTTTTCTAAGCTCAATTTCTGAAAAATTCGCATCTTCCAAAAGCCGTGTAATCGTTTCACCCAGATTTTGGTTTATTTCCAAATATAGGCACCCTCCGCTCCTTAAACCAGCTTTGGCAATAGCAACAACGTACCTGTAAAACACTAAGGGATCGGCGTCCGGAACAAACAGGGCACCTTCTGGTTCATAATCGGTCACATTCTTGTGCATAACCGCTTTTTCTTTTTCCATCACATAAGGTGGATTAGATACTATAATAGAATAATCTGTCTCCTTTAATCTTACATGCTTCATATCTTCCTGATAAAAAGAAACTGCTGCGCGGTGTTTTTCAGCATTAGACGCGGCTATATGCAAGGCATTTTTTGAAATGTCTATGCCTTGCACTTTTGTTTTTTGTAACTTCTTGGCAAGTGCAATAGCAATGCATCCACTCCCTGTTCCGATATCCAATATTTTAATAGTGTCTTGCGCGGTTTTAAAATCATTGATAATCCATTGTACGAGTTCCTCGGTTTCTGGTCTTGGGATCAGAACATCTTCATTTACGTTAAGCTCCAAGCCCATGAATGAGGTAATGCCTAGAATATACTGAATGGGTTTCCCTAATTTTAATTGGGCTAACCCTTCAAAAAAAAGTTGTTCTTGTTCCTTAGATAGTATAATATCCGGATCTAATACCAGTGCAAAGCGTTCCAAATTAAGATACTGCTCCATAAAAAGATAGAAAAAATGGCTTACCTCACCCTTGCCATAGAGGATATCTAACTCTCGATGGAAAATTTTCTTAATTTCTTTTAAATGCATACTACATCTGTTAATCCTACTATAAAACATTCGCTACTAAGCGCCAATAATAGTAAAGACATACTCGTTCTCTACCGATTCAGTTTCAACGTTAAAGGTGTGTCCGCATTCATTTTGAATACGCTATTTTTGCGTTGTGAAGATACATGAAAAATACATTTCGAGATGTATTCAACTAGGTAAAAACGGCCTAGGCACAACGGCCCCTAACCCCATGGTGGGATGTGTTATTGTGCATAGCGGAAGTATCATTGGTGAAGGGTTTACCAGTGCATATGGTGGGCCACATGCTGAAGTTAATGCCATTAATGCTGTAGTTAATAAAGACTTATTGAAAGAGGCAGTTTTATACGTTACTTTGGAGCCTTGTGCTCACCACGGTAAAACACCTCCATGTGCTGATCTAATTATAAAGCACAGCATTCCAAAGGTGGTTATTGGCATTGCGGATCCTAATAAACAAGTAAGCGGTCGTGGGATTGAAAAACTTACCGCTGCTGGTTGCGAGGTAGTCTATCCTGTATTAGAAAAAGAAGTGAGGGAACATCATAAACGTTTTCTGACTTTTCAGGAGAAAAACCGACCCTATATTATTCTAAAATGGGCAGAATCATTGGATGGATTTATGGCTCCAAACAAGGACAAACGCAGTGCTACTGCTAAGCCCTATTGGATAACAAACCGCTATTCCAGACAAAAAGTACATCAGTGGAGATGTGAAGAACAGGCTATATTAGTGGGATCTTCAACGGTACTAGCGGATAATCCAAAACTAACTGCCCGCTTATGGAAAGGGGCCTCTCCCATAAGAATAGTTTTAGACAAGAACTTAGAGGTAACT
>CBDUCK010000077.1:0-11769 GCA_965365635.1 uncultured Muriicola sp. | reverse complement strand
ATGCTTTTTGTACGGCGCTGGACCGGATCCGATGAGGCATTTATGATTTTTTGCAGCGCAGGAAAATGACATCACTCCGGGAAATGACGATGATATATTTATTTCTGACTCCAACGAAGGAAAGTTATATCATTAAAAAGGTACGGATATTATGGGAGATTTTACAGCAGATCCAGTACTCGTTCCAGGGCCATCCCCCTGGATCCCTTAATTAAGAGTGTCCCTTTCTCTAAAGGTGTATTTTGCAGTTGTTTGGCCAATGCTTCAAAGGATATAAATGTTTCACACTGTGTGTGGGTTTCGTAAAAATTTTCTCCGATAAGAAAACAGGTGTCAAAAGCCATGTTTTCCACTAATTCAGCAAGATTTTGATGTTCTTCCCTGGCACTTTCACCTAATTCAAACATATCTGCAAGCATTACCATTTTACGTGTCCCCGGCATACCATTAAAAGCCTCCAAAGCTGCCCGCATGCTTGTTGGGTTGGCATTATAGGCATCTAAGACAATTGTAAATCCATTTTTTTCCAGGATTTGTGACCGGTTATTTTGTGGTACAAAATCCTCAAGGGCATTTTTTATATCCGATAACTCCACATTAAAGTAGTTGCCCACAAGAATGGCCGCTGCACAATTAGGGAAATTATACGTACCAATGAGCTGAGTTTTAATTAGGACGTCTTTAACCTGAATGTGTACAAAGGGATCTGCTCCATGCAATTTAATTTGAAAATAGTCGGTTTGGGCCTGACTGTAACCTGTTTTATTTGTATAGTACTGTAGTTTCTCAATTTGAATTGGATCATCGGCATTCAGAAAAACATGCTTACTATTGGTTACTAAATAATCATAGAGTTCGCTCTTTCCTTTTATCACCCCTTGTACGCCACCAAACCCTTCTAAATGTGCTTTTCCAAAATTGGTGATGTAGCCAAAATCTGGCTGGGCCAAACGGCATAAAAAGCTAATCTCCTTTTGATGATTGGCTCCCATTTCCACGATCGCAATTTCTGTCTCCTTTTTAATGGTTAACAGGGTGAGGGGAACACCAATATGATTGTTTAGGTTGCCTTTTGTGGCAATGGTCTTGTACTTCTTTGAAAGTACTTCAGAAATTAATTCTTTCGTGGTTGTTTTGCCATTGCTCCCTGTAAGTGCGATTATTTGAGCCTTAGAATTTAGCCTGTGAAAAGTGGCTAATTGTTGTAAAATATGCAATGCATCGTGCACCAGAATATACTTATCCGAGATCTTATATTGGGCCTCGTCTACAACAGCATGGGATGCACCATTCTCTAAGGCTTCCTTCGCAAAGGAGTTCCCATTAAAGCTGGGTCCTTTTAATGCAAAGAACATACAATTAGGGCTAATTTTTCTTGTGTCTATACAGACTTCGGAAGAGTTTAAAAAAACCTGGTGTAGTTCTTTAATTGTCATGCCCTAAAGATAAAAAAAGCCCCGACTAATTAGTCAGGGCTTTACTATGTTTTTAATTTGTTCGGATTTATTTGGCTTTTTTGCCGCGTACCGTTTTGTTTTTTGTTTTTGCTTTAGAACCAACTCTAGACATAGCACAACGGAAACCGATGTAATCTGTAGCCATATACTGTGGCAAAAATCTTCGTTGAGCAGGATCTAGCCAATACGCTCTGTCTCTCCAGGAACCTCCTTTGTAAACCCTAACTTCATCGTTTATTAAGGTAGTTCTTTCATTACTTGTGTCGTATCCTCTAACAATATTACCTAGAGAATCTCTAGACACCTTGTGTTTGGGAGAATCGTACATTTTACGCTGGTTCTCTTCGTCTTCATCATTGTTGGCCTCAAAGAATCTGGAAGAACCTGCATCTCCATCTCTATATCCTCTGTTATCACTCTCAGAGAAATTAGTACGTAAGTACGTCTCTTCACTATCTACGGGAACCATCAGGATTTCTCCAGGCAGATTCACTGCAACTACTTTTCCGTTTGGAAGGGTGTCATAAACTATACTGTCTCTTAAAATATTTACCTTTCCATCTGCTCCGATAGCAGTTTTGGTGTAGATATTTCCTCTGTAATAATTAAAATCACTTATTTGATCATCAACAATTGGCCGGTATACATCTGCTACCCATTCGGCAACATTTCCTGCCATATCATACAGTCCTAATCACCTCTACCTACACGTTGTCCATTTCTAGTATACTCACCTTCCCATGGATATTTTTTTCTTCCGCGGTAGTTGTTGTATTCCCTGCTTCCCTGTAAGGCGGCAGCTGCATATTCCCATTCCGTTTCCGTAGGTAATCTGTACTCAGGGGAAATGATACCACTACTTCTTTTAGCAAAGACCGATACCGAATCTTTTTTCTTATTTCCTTGTAAAGAATCTATTTGTCCGTTATAGATAGATTCTGGTCTATTTAGATAAGCTTCTGTGTTAAATGTGCCGTTAACTTCACCAGTGATCGCTTGGTACTTGGCATCTTTCGCCAAATAACCTTCTCTTTCTAACATGGCCTCATTAACCCGGTCTGTTCGCCATTCTGCATATTGAGCAGCCTGAATCCAGTTAACACCTACTACAGGGTATTCTGCATAAGCAGGATGACGCAGGTAATTATTCGTCATTGTTTCATTAAATCCTAAACGGTTCCTCCAAACCAAGGTATCGGGCAATGCACCTTTATATATGTTGGTATATTTTGGATTTTCCGGAGGGTATACACTTTTTAAGTAATCTAGATATTCTAGATACATAACATTGGTAACCTCTGTTTCATCCATATAGAAAGACTGTACGTGTTGTGCCGATGGCGTATTGTTCCAATCGTGCATTACATCATCCTGTACTTTACCTTTTGTGAATGTACCCCCTTCAATAAATACCAGACCAGGAGACGTTTCTTGCTCCTTAAAATCTGAATTGTACTGAAATCCTCCTTCTTTTGCATTAATCTGCCAGCCTGTGGCACGAGAAACATTCTTAGAGCCAGAAGACTTTTTGTTACAACTGGTGGTCGTAAAACCGGCTACTAATGCTGTGCATGAGAGTACAACTTTGATAAATTGTTTTTTCATCTGTTAATCTTTGATTTTAATAATTTGTCAGATGTAATTCGCCTTTAACTACCATAAGTAGGTCATACTTGGGTTTAAGACTCCTTCCATTCATTTTGGACTTGCTATTAAGACGAATCCCTTTATTTATAAGCGAAGCGTCCACTGTGTTTATTGATTATTATATCTCTTTCGGCTATTTAAACGATGTTTTGCACATTATATTTTATAGCCTTTAAAATATTTCATACCCAGAATACATATGTTTTACAGGGAATCTTTACAAATTGATAACGGAACAATATTCATTATAGTATGAGTCCCTGCTATTCTTTTGCCATAGGCCGTGATATATACATTATTAGATGAAAGGACACCGTTCTGGTATTATTAATTTATGATGCCGCTAAATAAGGAATATTTGTTCCTATGTAAATATTAGCCCCTTTTATACAAGATATTGCTAAAAAGCTCGTTTACCAGATGTACAAATAATTAATTCGGAGAGAACTTATGCGGGTGTTTACATACCTTTCATAAAATATAAACGGATAGAGTAGCCCACTTTCGGGCTGCTATTTTCTTACAGAATTAATTGAAAAATAGATACTTTGAAAAAAATGAGAAGATTAGCAGGTATTTTAGTATTGATCTTTGTGTGTAAACTTTCAGCTCAGGAAGACAGAGTAATCACTACTGCGGTTCCATTTTTAACAATCGCTGCCGATGCCAGGGCTGCTGCTCTTGGAGATATGGGCGTTGCTACGTCAGTGGATGCTTTTTCACAACAGTGGAACCCGGCTAAATTTGCGTTTGCAGAGAGAAAAATGGGTATTGGTGTAAGCTATACACCCTATCTGGAGAGCATCATTACGGATATATCCTTACTCAATGGAAGTTTTTATAATAAATTGAACGATCGTAGTGCATTTGCCTTTAGTTTGCGATACTTTACCTTAGGTGAAATAGAGCTTCGACAGTTTGCTAATGATCCAGGCACCTTAGCCAAACCTAACGAACTTGCCCTGGACGGCTCGTACTCGTTGAAATTAAGCGATAAGTTTTCTATGGCAGTATCAGGCCGATTTATTAGATCTAATTTAAGACTACCGGAAATTAGCAATGTTGATTCCCAGGCAGCCAGTTCGTTTGCCGTAGATGTATCGGGATATTACAGATCCAATGAAATTGCATTTTCAAGTTTTAACGGTAGGTGGAGAGCAGGTTTTAACCTATCTAACTTGGGTGGAAAAATGCAATACGATGAAGGCGGACAAGAAAACTTTTTACCAACTAATTTAAAGTTTGGTGCCGGATTTGATTTTATATTAAATGAAGACAATACGCTGGCCATTACTACCGAATTTAATAAACTATTAGTACCCACTCCACGCGATTTTGATGGGGACGGGGATGTGGATTCTGAAGATAATGTGGAATACCAGAATATAGGTTTCCTAAGTGGTGTATTTGAATCTTTTAATGATGCCCCTGATGGCTTCAGCGAAGAACTAAAAGAACTTACCTGGGCCTTAAGTGCCGAGTATGCATATCAGGATGCCTTTATGATACGAACAGGATTATTCAATGAAAGCGAATTAAAAGGTTCCAGAAAATTCTTTGCCCTGGGTGCCGGATTTAAATTTAAAGCAGCTCAAATAGATCTGTCCTATTTATTTTCTACCTCTCAGGTGCGTAATCCATTAGAGAATACATTGCGATTCTCTTTAACTTTTAATCTTGGAGAAGAATTCATTAATAATTAATACGGTTTCAAACCCCATATAAAACCTGCCATAGCGCAGGTTTTTTTATGTTTAGTCTTTAGGAATTGTATATTTACGTATGCAAAAACATACGCTCTCTTTTGATATGGAAGTCTATGAATCCTTCGAGGAGCTTCCCGAAGAGGATAAAAATCTTATGGCCATAGCACAGAAAGCACGCAATACTGCCTATGCCCCATATTCCAATTTTCAGGTTGGAGCTGCCGCTTTGCTGGCAAATGGAGAGATCGTCACAGGAAGTAATCAGGAGAACGCTTCATATCCTTCCGGATTATGCGCCGAGCGGGTTGCGGTGTTTCATGCAGGAGCTCAATTCCCTGGAATAACCATAGAAAAGATAGCTATAACGGCGAACTCAGTTAAAAAACAAGTGGCTACACCTGCCGCCCCATGCGGTAATTGCAGACAGTCTATGTATGAATATGAGAACAAGCAAAAACAACCCATACAAGTTTTACTCATGGGAGCTGTGGGAAATGTCTATAAATGCCATAGTATTAAGGATATATTACCCCTTGCTTTTGGAAGTGAATTCCTGCCTTAAAAATTCTATATAAATATCATTGTTTTATTTGTAAGGGGCCTTCTACAACAACTTAGAACCTTTTTTCGCAATTCTTTTTCACTATAGATATAATGTGTATTTTTGTTTTCCTTTAAAGGTGCTTGAGCCACCAAATCTCTCTTAGATTTTAGGATATTATAAACAAAATACAATTCTGAATGAAAAAAATTACCAAGGAAGTCTACTTAAAATGGTATGAAGAAATGCTGTTTTGGCGAAAGTTTGAAGACAAATTGGCCGCTGTTTATATTCAACAAAAAGTTCGTGGTTTTCTTCACCTTTATAATGGTCAGGAAGCTGTTTTGGCGGGTGCTTTGCATGCAATGGATCTGACAAAAGATAGAATGATTACAGCCTATAGAAATCATGTACAACCCATAGGTATGGGTGAAGATCCAAAAAGGGTTATGGCAGAGTTATATGGGAAAGTAACAGGAACTTCAAAGGGTATGGGAGGCTCTATGCATATTTTTTCAAAAGAGCACCGTTTTTATGGAGGACATGGAATTGTTGGAGGGCAGATTCCTTTAGGAGCCGGGTTGGCTTTTGCCGATAAATACTTCAAAAGAGATTCTGTAACGCTTTGTTATATGGGAGATGGTGCAGTTAGGCAAGGCTCATTACATGAGGCATTTAACTTGGCTATGCTTTGGCAATTGCCGGTAGTTTTTGTGTGCGAGAATAATGGGTACGCTATGGGGACTTCTGTAGCAAGAACCTCGCACTCTACAGAAATCTGGAAACTAGGATTGGGATATGAAATGCCATGTGGCCCTGTAGATGGAATGGATCCTGTAGTCGTTGCAGAAGAGATGAGTAAGGCTATTGAGCGTGCCAGAAGTGGAGGAGGCCCTACTTTTCTGGAAATGAAAACGTATCGATACCGAGGACATTCTATGTCAGATGCCCAGCATTACAGAACAAAAGATGAGGTAGAGGAATACAAGAAAATAGATCCAATAACTCAGGTTTTAGAGGTTATAAAAGATAAAAAATACGCTACCGCAGAGGAAATTAAGGCTATAGATGCAAGTGTGAAGGAGAAGGTGAAAGAATGTGAAAAGTTCGCAGAAGAATCCGAATATCCACCCGTGCAACAATTGTATGATATGGTGTATGAGCAGAAAGACTATCCGTTTTATCAACACAAATTATAAGTAAATGGCTGAAATAATAAATATGCCCAGGCTAAGTGATACCATGGAAGAAGGTACTGTTGCCAAATGGTTGAAAAATGTAGGAGATAAAGTTGAAGAGGGAGATATACTGGCCGAAATAGAAACAGACAAAGCCACCATGGAATTTGAATCTTTCCATGAAGGAGTGCTGTTGCATATTGGTATTGCAGAGGGTGATGGTGCGCCGGTAGATTCTTTGCTCGCAATTATTGGAGAGGAAGGTGAAGATATTTCAGGATTACTTAATGGGCCATCTGGTTCAGTGGACGTTGTGAAAGAATCGGGAACAGTGGCAGATTCTAATGTGGCCACTGAGCAAACCACCACAGATATAGCAGTCGCCGAATCGGCCATTCCTGAAGGGGTAGAAATAATAAAAATGCCTCGTTTAAGTGATACCATGGAAGAGGGTACCGTTGCTACCTGGTTAAAAAATGTAGGTGATGATGTTGAAGAGGGCGATATTTTAGCGGAAATTGAGACAGATAAGGCTACCATGGAATTTGAGTCTTTTTATTCTGGAACACTTCTTTATGTAGGTATAAAAGAAGGCGAATCGTCTCCGGTAGATGAGATACTTGCTGTCATTGGTCCAAAAGGTACAGATGTAGAAGCTGTATTGAATTCCAAATCATCGGGAACTCCAGATGCACAAGCTGCTACGTCTAATGAAAGTAAAAGCACTGGCGCGTCTCCGGATTCACAACAGGTTGAGGCCATTAAAAGCACTTCGAATGATGGTCAGCGAATTTTTGTTTCGCCACTTGCCAAGAAAATGGCTGAAGAAAAAGGAATCGATTTAAGTAAAAACTCTTGGATAATCGCAGATAATAATAATACCCTTCAGATATTGAAAATTATACACCTTCGCAAAAACTTGCACAAGCGCCAAGTACAGCATCCGTAGGAGCTCCGGAAGTTAATATGCAGGCTCCTGTGGTATTACCCGTTGGGGAAGAAGGTTCGGAAGAAGTGAAGAATTCACAAATGCGAAAGGTTATTGCCAAGCGTTTGAGCGAGTCTAAATTTAGTGCTCCACACTATTATTTAACCATTGAAGTGGCTATGGATAATGCTGCTTCATCCAGAGCTCATATTAATGAATTACCAGATACGAAGGTGTCTTTTAATGATTTAGTGGTAAAGGCCTGTGCAATGGCATTAAAAAAACATCCCCAGGTAAATACAAGCTGGAATGCTGATACCACACGCTATAATAGGCATATACATGTAGGGGTTGCAGTAGCTGTTGAAGACGGGCTCGTGGTTCCGGTCTTAAAATTTGCAGAGCAAATGAGCCTTACTCAGATTGGTTCGGCAGTAAAAGATCTTGCGGGTAGAGCACGTATTAAGAAACTAACCCCTGCGGAAATGGAAGGCAGCACGTTTACTGTTTCGAATCTAGGAATGTTTGGTATCTTAGAGTTTACCTCAATTATCAATCAGCCAAATTCAGCAATTTTATCTGTTGGAGCCATAGTTCAAAAGCCTGTTGTACGCAATGGAGAAATAGTAGTTGGCAGTACCATGAAATTAACACTTGCCTGTGATCACAGGACTGTGGATGGCGCTACCGGGGCTCAGTTTTTACAGACGCTGAGGGCGTATCTGGAGAACCCGGTTACCATGTTGGCCTAAGTCACAATAAAGTGAATAGCACAAAACAAATAAGAAAAAAAGCATTCATGAATTTCTGAATGCTTTTTTAGTTTAAAACAAGAGATTAAATTATGAAAAAGATTATTTTTTTAGGAGTAGTAGCTTTGCTGGCAGCATGTAAGTCCACTATTTCTGCTGAAAATTTTTCTGATGCGGAGCGTGTAGGAACGGTTATGAATTACTTAGCTTCGGATGGTTTAAAAGGAAGAGATTCTGGTAGTGAAGGTATTGAAAAGGCGGCTGATTTTATTGTACAATCCTTTCGGGATAATAAAATTGTACCGTTTTTTGGAAGCTATTTAGATACCCTAACTAATTATGAGGTGCCTGCCTATAATGTAGTTGGGTTCCTGGAAGGGAATGATGCAGATTTAAAGGATGAGTACTTGCTTATAGGAGCTCACTACGATCATATAGGGATCATAAATGCAGTAAGCGGGGATTCTATTGCCAATGGAGCCAATGACAATGCAACTGGTACAACCACTGTATTGGAATTAGCACGCTATTTCGCGAAATCGAAAAGCAATAAAAGAAGTCTAATCTTTGCTTTTTTTAGTGCGGAAGAAAAAGGACTTCGGGGTTCGGAACATTTGGCTAAAAAAATGAAGGAAGACAAAGTAAACCTTTATGCTATGCTTAACTATGAAATGACAGGGGTGCCTATGGTAGATAAAGATTATTTGGTTTATGTTACTGGGTACAATACTTCTAATTTGGCCGAAGTAGGAAATAAGTATGCTAATGAAAAATTAATTGGGTTCTTGCCTACGGCAGAGAAATATAATTTGTTCAAACGTTCGGATAATTATCCTTTTCATAAAATTTTTGAAGTGCCCTCTCAAACATTTTCAACATTCGATTTTACTAACTTTGAACATTATCATAAAGTAGGTGACGAACCTGCACTCATGAATTTTACACACATGGCACAAATTGTCAATAAAATGATCCCTGTGGTACAGGGTATTGCCAATTCATCGGAAAAGGAAATTTTATACAAGTAATTATGGCGAATGTTATCATTACCGGTTGCAGTAGAGGTATAGGTTATGAATTGGCGATACTTTTTGCTAATGCGGGTCACGAGGTATTGGCGCTTTCTAGAAATGATGAGCCTATTAATTCGCTCAACAACAAAAAAATACACGCGTTTCCTTTCGACATATCGGACACTAAGTCATTAGATCGTGTAGATCAGTTTTTAAAAGATACTTGGACATCTGTAGATATTTTGATCAACAATGCAGGGAAACTTATAAATGAACCTTTTTTATCTACCACGGCTGAGATGTTCGAAGCTGTATATAAAGTAAATGTTTTGGGAGTGGCAGCACTCACCAGGTTGGTGATACCATTTATGCCAAAAGATGGGCATGTTGTTACGATTAGTTCTATGGGTGGCGTGCAAGGAAGTGCCAAGTTTCCCGGGCTCGCCGCGTACAGTTCTAGTAAAGGAGCTGTTATTACCCTTACGGAGGTACTCGCCGAGGAATTTAAAGAAACAGGCCCCTCGTTTAACGTGCTGGCACTGGGAGCTGTGCAAACGGAAATGCTAGAAGAGGCTTTTCCGGGATATAAAGCACCTGTATCGGCCCTAGAAATGGCCAATTACATTCAAAATTTTGCACTCACCGGACACCAATTATTTAATGGGAAGTTGCTGCAGGTGTCCAATTCTACCCCTTAATTTATTGAATTCTTTTGTATTTCTGTTGACAAGGCTCTATGCAGAAAAAAGTAAGGATCAGATCCCCTTCCTTCAGTTGTAGATTGAGCGGAGAAACAAATGGGTCTTCACATTCAATTCTGTACCCCTCTTCCGAGACTTGGTACATACCTTCACTATCACCATCGTTAAGTGCTGAAAAAGCGCAGATATTGCCATTGGAAGTATAACTGCTATCTGCGCGGAATTCTATTGTTTTACTGCTGGTTACCGGCATAAAGGTGCCGCTGCCATCCCCTGGGTCGGCCAGCATCTCCACTAATTTCCATGTCCCTACAATAGAATTTGACGAAAAGCTATCATCACTTTTGCAGGATATCAATGTTAAAAAGACAAGAACAATAGATAATACATTTTTCATAGCCATATAATTTTAACCTGTAGATGCAAAAACATGAAATGGGTTGTTTTATTTATTAAAGGACAAGGTAGTAGTAAATAAGAGAAACCTTATTTTTGTTTTTGTGGACAACGTATTGGAAAGATACTTACCGAAACCTGCTATTGCACTTTGTTTTAATCTCATAAGGGAGAATGCGGTGCATCTCAAAGTTGTAAATAAGCGGGTAACGCGTCATGGAGACTACAGACTGCTTCCTAACGGGGCACATCAGATAACGGTGAATGCCAGTCTAAACCAGTATCGCTTTCTGATTACCCTGGTTCATGAAATAGCCCATTTGGTTGCTTTTGAAAAGTATGGACGCAGAATAAAACCACATGGGATAGAATGGAAACAAACCTTTCAGACATTAATGTTGCCATTTATTCGACCTGAAATATTTCCGTCGAAGCTTTTGCCCGTCTTAGCGACACATTTTAGAAATCCAAAGGCGAGTAGCAGCACAGATACTCTATTGTCTATAGCTTTGAAGGAATTTGACCAACCTACGGATCAACTGTATGTGTATGAAATCCCTACGGGAAGTACATTTAAATTGTACAATGGCAGATTATTTAAAAAAGGGAATAGAAAAGTTAAACGATTTGAGTGTGTTGAACTGGCAACTGGCAGAGTATATTTGTTTCAGCCCAACGCAGAAGTTGAATTAATAAATGAATAACAGATGAATAAGAATTATTATGCCGTACTAATGGCAGGTGGTGTAGGATCCAGATTTTGGCCTGTAAGCACCACATCCTATCCCAAACAGTTTCACGATATGCTGGGTACGGGAGATACCTTAATTCAAAAGACATTTAAAAGACTCAATACTTTTGTGCCGAAAGAGAATATACTTATCCTAACCAATGAACGCTATAATCAGCTGGTCTTGGAACAACTCCCTATGATTAAGCAAGAACAAGTGGTTCTGGAACCGGCTATGCGTAATACAGCACCGTGTATTTTATACGCGGCGTTGAAAATACAGAAAATGAACCCGGATGCTGTTATGATCGTTGCCCCCAGTGATCATTGGATCGAAGATGAAGCGGCTTTTGCAGCCGATGTTACCACGTGTTTTCAAAAATGTGAGGTAGAAGATGTATTGTGCACTTTAGGAATACAGCCAACGTTTCCCAATACCGGTTTCGGATATATTGAGTTTGAAACAGAGGCGTCCGGAGCATTGAAAAAAGTAAAGCAGTTTAGAGAAAAGCCAGATTATGAAACGGCTAAACTATTCCTGGCACAAGGTAATTTTTTGTGGAATGGTGGAATTTTTATGTGGAGTGTACGTACTATAATAAATGCTTTTAAAACATATCAACTAGAACAATTTAAATTATTTGAAGCAGGAATTTCATGCTACAATACGGAAAAAGAGCGTACTTTTATTAAGGAGAATTATCCTAAGGCAGTCAATGT
>CBDUCK010000076.1:0-11822 GCA_965365635.1 uncultured Muriicola sp. | reverse complement strand
GTAATCACTTCTTTTCAAAAGAATGGGAAAGACCATGTTGTAAAATCCAAAAAAGCGATTGTGGCGACACCCGCACCAATTGCTTTAAAGCTCGTTTCACAACTCCCGGAATGGAAAGAAGAAGCATTATCAGAATTTTTGGTAGATGTTGCCAGCAATAGATCCGCCTTCTTACGTGTTTTTGATACTCCAAAAAGAGCAGAATTATGGTTACTTCATAATTACTAACCCAGTCCGATAGATTCTAAATTTAGAGTAACCGGAGTGTTTCCCTCTTTAATAGATTTATAAACAGCTTCTACGATAATCATATCTCGTTTCCCCATAATACCGGGCGCTACGTTTGGCGTTCCATGTAATATATGACTCGCAAAATCATCCATCTGTAATTTTTGTTGGCTCTCATGAGGAAACTCAATAACTCCCTTGGAAGTAGCACCGCGCAAAGGACCATAATTATTGGCAGGTTGCAACTCAAACCACCCTTTTTCGCACGAGGCATATAAGCGGTTGGCATTGGCATTATGGGAAGTCATCATGTTTCCTACAGCCCCACTCGGAAATTCGAACTGTGCCGTTATAGTCTCGTCGGTTTCCTTAAAATAATCTGGCCGCGTACTGTATTCCTGGGCTGTAACACGTAATGGATTTTCACCCGTTCCGTAAATAAGGCTTTGTATGCTGTATACACCCATATTCATAAGCGCACCTCCACCCGATAATTGTTTGTTTAATCGCCATTGATCGGGGCTTCCTTTAGACATATAGGCCGCATCTGCCGAGACATAGGTGATTTTACCAAATGTTTTTTCTTTAACAAACCTCTTTACTTCCTTGGTATAAGGTTCAGAATGCAAACGATATCCAATTCCCAATTTTACCTTTGCTTTGTTGCAGGCACTAATTATGGCATCGCATTCTTCAACAGAAACCGCCATTGGTTTCTCACAAATAACATGCTTGCCTGCTTTGGCCGCTCTTATAGAAAATTCAGCATGCATACTATTTGGCAGTACAACATACACAATGTCGATATCTTCATTTTGTGAAATTTCATCGAAATTCTCATAATTATAAATATTCTTTTTAGCCGCCCATGCTGTTTCTTTTCTGGGAGTACCCGTTACAATTCCTGCCAAATGACAATATTGGGTATCCTGTAGGGCAGGCGCCAACTGATATGTGCTGTAACTACCAAGTCCTACTAGAGCAATCCCTAAAGATTTCTTATTACTGTGATCATTACCCATAGCACATGTAAATGGCATTCCTGCAAAAAGACTCGCTCCCCCTATGGCAAAGGTTAATTTGGAATTAAAATCTCTTCTCGAATATGTTTTCATACTATTTATCTTAAAGAAGTATTACTTTGTACTACTAAAGATAACCACAAATTTGATTTGTAGGCACTTCAAGTAGGACGTTACTGCTACTTATTTTTTAATCAACTAATTTTCCTATTTTTAGGTCCAACTAATACTAACAATTATGAAATCAAAAATACTAGTTGCCTTGCCCGTTATTTTACTTATGCAAGTATTGCAAGGACAGAACAGATCGCTTCCTGTAGATACTATTGTTTCATCGCAGCACAGCGTAACAGTAAATGGAACTTCTTTTACTTATAAAGCGCAAACAGGTACTCAGCCGGTTTGGGACGAATTGGGAAAGCCAATAGCCTCGTTGCATTACACGTACTATACCAGGAATGATGTTAAAGACCGTGCTTCCAGACCCTTACTAATCTCTTTTAATGGTGGTCCGGGATCAGGATCTGTGTGGATGCATTTGGCTTATACAGGACCTCGTATTTTAAAAATTGATGATGAAGGGTATCCTGTTCAGCCCTATGGTGTTAAGCAAAATCCATATTCTGTTTTAGATGTTAGTGATATTGTATATGTGAATCCTGCCAATACTGGATATTCCCGTACCATACCTGAAACAGGAAAGGAAGTAGATAGAAGCAAGTTCTTTGGTATTAACGCTGATATAAAATACCTGGCAGAATGGTTAAATACCTTTGTGACCAGAAATAATCGTTGGCGCTCTCCAAAATATATCATCGGTGAAAGTTATGGTGGTACACGGGTTATGGGTCTTTCTCTTGCACTACAAAATCAGCAATGGATGTACTTAAACGGGGTTATTATGGTAAGTCCGGCTGACTACAAAGTAATACGCGTTGGAGGTCCTGTGAGTGAAGCACTCAATCTCCCCTATTATACGGCGGCTGCCTGGCATCATAAGGCATTACCACCAGCGCTTCAAAGCAAGGATCTCCTGGAAATTTTACCAGAATCAGAGGACTATACTATTAACACCCTCATTCCTGCCATTGCAAAAGGTGGTTTTATAGACCCCGCGGAGAAGAATGCCGTTGCCGAAAAAATGGCGTATTATTCCGGGCTGTCCAAGGATGAGATTTTAGATCAAAACCTAACCGTACCTACCTCCTATTTCTGGAAAGGATTACTTCGCGAGAGAGGCTTTACTGTTGGACGCTTAGATAGCAGGTATTTGGGAATAGATAAAGAAAAAGCGGGCACACGTACCGATTATAATCCAGAAATAACCTCATGGCTTCATAGTTTTACTCCGGCGATCAATTATTATTTGCAGGAAGAGCTAAATTTTAAAACAGACATCAAATACAATATGTTTGGACCTGTAAGACCCTGGAATAATGAGAATGATACAACCAGGGATGATCTCCGCCAGGCAATGGCTCAAAACCCCTACTTAAATGTCTTGGTTCAAAGCGGTTATTACGATGGTGCTACCACCTATTTTAATGCAAAATATACCATGTGGCAAGTAGACCCAAGTGGTAAAATGAAGGATCGATTAGAATTTAAGGGATATCGAAGTGGCCATATGATGTACTTAAGACGAGAAGATTTAAAGCGGGCAAATGATGATATCCGATCATTTATAGAAAGAACACAGAGTAAAGGCAAAAGTGCCAAATATTAGTCACTTTATTAGGGTATATTCAAGTCGATCCTATAGTACAAATGGGAATGAAAAATTCATTTTTAAGTAACACTACATTGGTTCTTTTTTTTCTGGTAAGCTTTCCTGGCCTATCGAATGCACAAGATTGGGGTGGGCTGAATCATTTTAAAGAGGCCAATAAAAAAATGAATGAGAACACTAACAACAATGACCGTATTGTGTTCTTTGGTAATTCTATTACCATAGGATGGCTACATAGTATGCCTGCCTTCTTTGAAGGGAAACCATATGTGAATCGTGGAATAAGTGGGCAGACCACTCCGCAGATGCTGGTGCGTTTTAGACAAGATGTTATAGCCTTAAAACCCAAGGTGGTTGTAATTTTGGCAGGAACCAATGACATTGCCGGTAATACAGGGCCTATGACCCTGGAACAAATCCTGGACAATATTATCTCCATGACTCAACTGGCTCAAGCCAATAATATTCAGGTAGTCTTAAGTTCGGTACTTCCGGCTGCAGAATATCACTGGAAACCCGGAATGCAACCTGCTGTTAAAATTCCTGAACTCAATGCTATGCTCGAATCATATGCAAGTAACAACAACGTGGTCTATTTAAATTACTTCTCCGCTCTTGTAAATAAGGAGAATGGAATGAACAAGGATTTGGCGGAAGATGGGGTACATCCCTTAGCCGAAAAGGCTATAGAAAAGGCTTTGAGTTTATCTAATTAAGAAAACATAGACAGCTTGTAACTTTTTAGCTTTAACCTTATTTTACTTTTTAAATTATCACAAATAGCAGCTACATACATAAATGGATACCACTTTAGTTAGCATTTTAATTCCATTTAAGAATACGGCAGCTTTTTTACCAGAATGCCTTCAATCTATACTAGATCAGGAGTATACAAATTGGGAGGTTATTGCTGTAAATGACGGATCAACCGATACCAGTAAGGAAATAGCCACCCGCTACAGTGTAAGAGATGCCAGAATAAAAGTTATAGACAACAATGGAAGTGGCATTATCCAGGCACTTAGGCTAGCGTATTCCTTGTCTAATGGAAATTATATTACCCGGATGGACTCTGATGATCTCATGACACCTTTTAAGTTGCGCACCCTGGTGTCTTTATTAGGTACACATGGTAAAGGCCATATTGCAGTTGGTAAAGTTACTTACTTCTCTGCCAGTGGCATTAGTAATGGATATAAGCGATATGAGAATTGGCTCAATAGATTAACTCATACTGGTGCTAATTTCGAAGAACGCTATAAAGAATGTGTCATCCCCTCCCCTTGCTGGATGCTTCATAGAGATGACCTAGACCAATGTGGTGCTTTTGAATATGATACCTACCCGGAAGATTATGATTTAGCCTTTAGGATGTTCAAAAATGACTTACAATGTATCCCCTGTTCGGATGTTCTGCACTTGTGGCGCGATTATGCTACCCGAACGTCCCGCACAAGTGAACACTATGCTCAAAATTATTTTTTAGACCTCAAATTATTCTATTTTCTAAAATTAGACTGGGATTCTAATAGGCATTTGGTACTATGGGGTGCAGGTAACAAAGGAAAGACGATCGGAAAGGCCTTAATCCAGAAGGAAATTCCTTTTACTTGGGTATGTGATAATCCCAATAAAATTGGTAAAAATATATATGGAAAATCCATGTTGTCTTATTTAGAACTAAAAACAATTAAAAATTCCCAGAGTATTATAACGGTAGCAAATGAAGCAGCACAAGATGAAATACATGAATTCTTTAAAAACCAGCATCAGACGTCAATGAAAGATTATTATTTCTTTTGTTGATTGAATTAAAAATGAGATACAAGTTATAATTTTGAATTTCCAACTATCAAAATTTACTTATATTTGCTAAATGATTGTAGGGAATGCTGTTTAAATATCCGCAACTACTTTGGTCTTTATGGCTTCTGCTGATCCCCATACTTATTCATCTTTTACAACTCCGAAAATTTAAGAAAACACCCTTTACCAATGTAAGGTTCTTACAAAAGGTCGTTGCCGAATCACAAAAGAGTCAGAAGTTAAAAAGATGGCTTCTTTTAATCACCAGATTGGGCCTTTTTGCTTGCCTAATACTTGCATTTTCACAACCTTTTTTTGCTGATGATTCTGCCTTTATAGAAAAAGAAACTACCATTTATTTAGATAATTCATTTAGTCTTCAGGCAAGGAACGAAAACACCACATTACTGGAGCAAGCAGTACAAGACCTAATTAAATCTGTACCAAACCAAACAACTTTCAACCTGTTTACCAACAATAAGGAATACTTCAATGTTACAATAGAAGATATCCAAAACGATTTATTACAGATTCCCTTTACCAGTGAACAATTAACATTAAGTGAAATCAATATTAAAGCTGCAACTTCCTATAGTAAGAACCCCAACACAGAAAAAAGGCTATTAGTTATTTCAGATTTTCAAAAGCGGATTGCTTCTGATACTGAAAACACAACCGATTTAATTTCTGTCTATTATTTACCCGTTAGGACCGGTACAATTGAGAATATTGCGATAGATTCTGCCTATATAGATGCCAGTAATCCGTTGTCATTAGAACTGGTTGTACTTCTATCTAGCGCAACGGTTACAGAAAATATCCCTGTTTCGCTTTATAATGGTGAAACCCTGATAGCAAAATCAGCAGCAGAATTTAATTCGGACCGAAATGCTCAGTTGATTTTTACCCTGCCTTCTAAAGAGCTAATTGATGGAAAGGTAACTATCCCGGACACGGGCCTTATATATGACAATCAACTTTATTTCAACCTGAATACAAGAGATAAGATAAAAGTCCTGAATATTGGATCTCCTAACAATACGTTCCTTAGAAAAATATATTCAGATGATGAGTTCGTATTTCAATACAGTGAAGAATCTGATCTGAATCTAAGTGTTATCGCTAACAATGACTTAATTGTTTTAAATGAAGTTCCTGTCCTTTCACCATCGCTGCAATCGGCATTGCGCTCCTATCTTACCGATGGCGGTAGTTTAGTAATCATACCTTCAGATGACATGCAAATAGCATCCTATAACAGATTACTATCTACAATTGGTTTTTCATATCTACAAAAAAATAATGCGGAACGCGAAATACTGCATATCAGCTTCTCACACCCGCTTTTTAAAAATGTATTTGAAAAAGAAATACAAAATTTTCAGTATCCCAAAGTAGCAAGTTATTATGGGGTATCCACACAAGCGCCCGCAATTCTCTCGTACGACAATAATGACCCCTTCTTGTCTGGCAGTAGCACTACCTATCTTTTTACTGCTCCAATTAATGAAGAAAATTCTAATTTCAAAAGCTCTCCCCTTATAGTTCCTACGTTCTATTCTATGGCAATTAATAGCTTAAAACTGCCAGATCTCTATTACAACCTGGGAACTACCATAAGCATAGATATTCCTGAGGCGAAGTCTCAAGACGAGGTTATTAAACTTGGATTGGGTACTTACGAATTTATACCGCAACAGCAAATCATGGGCAGAAAAACAAGACTTCACTTTAAGGAGCAGCCCGGAATGGACGGAATATTCACTATCTTAAATGTGGATTCTACGAGAAAAATTACATTTAATTATAACCGAAAAGAAAGTCATCTGGAATATTTAAATGTTGATGTGTTATCCGAGGATATTACAACCACTTCCATTTCAGATATTTTTGAGTCTTTTGAAAAAGACAGTGCCGTAACAGCGCTTTGGAAATGGTTTGTTATTTTAGCATTGATTTTAATGCTCACCGAAATAATTATTCAAAAAGTGTTTAAATGAATATACTGCTAAAATCCGCGAAGATTGTAGATGCTCTAAATCCTGGATTACACCTAAAAGTGCGCGATATTCTGATTAAAAATGGAACTATTAATAAAATAGCCTCCAAAATTGACCCAGATACCGGTTACAAGGTTATTTCGTTTGAAAATTTACATGTGTCCAGAGGTTGGTTAGATAGTAGTGTAAGTTTTGGTGAACCTGGATTTGAAGAACGAGAAACAATATCGAACGGATTGAAGGTTGCCGGTAAAAGCGGTTTTACAGACGTTGTCTTGAATTCCAATACCTTTCCAAAACCAGATGGCAATGGTTCTATTGTATTTTTAAAAAACGCAGGGAAAGCTGAAATAACTGAGCTGCATCCGCTTGGCTCCCTTACTATTAAGGGTGAAGGAAAAGAACTGGCGGAATTATTCGACATGAAAAATGCAGGTGCTGTGGGGTTTTATGACTTTAAGCATCCTGTAATGAACGCCAATTTGCTAAAAATTGCTTTGCAATATGTACATAGTTTTGATGGCTTGGTATTGTCATTTCCTATGAATACACAAATTGCCAGTAATGGTGGGGTTAATGAAGGTAGTGTCTCCACAAGGCTTGGGTTAAAAGGCATTCCTGCCCTGGCAGAGGAGATACAAATAGCAAGAGATTTATTTATCCTCGAATACACCGGAGGTAAATTACATATCCCTACCATTTCCACCAGGAATTCTGTTCGATTAATTAGGGAGGCCAAAAAGAAAGGGTTAGATGTTACCTGTAGCGTAGCATTACATAATCTTTGGTTTTCAGATTCAATTTTAGAAGGTTTTGAGAGTGCGTATAAAGTTCTTCCTCCTATCAGAACTAAAAAAGACAGAGAGGCACTTAGAAAAGGGGTTCAATCAGGAGTTATCGACCTGATTACTTCGGATCATGTCCCCATAGATGTTGAAGAAAAAAGAGTGGAGTTCGATAATGCTGCGTATGGTTCTCTTGGACTAGAGAATGCCTTTGGGGTATTAAATGAACTATTTGATACAGAGATGGCTATTGAACTGCTGACTAAAGGGCGCGAAAGATTTGGTATCACCTCTCACGAACTGAAGGAAGGAGCCAAAGCAAATCTCACCTTATTTAATCCGGATATTCCGTATACTTTTACAGCCAACCATATTTTATCTACTTCAAAGAATAGCATGTATTTAGGCGAAGCGCTGAAAGGAAAGGTCTATGGGGTAATCGCAAAAAATGGTTTAATTACTTCATAAATTAGTAGTGCCAAAAAAATTATACAGATGGATGATCAGGAAATAAAGAATGGTAAAACAACTGCTATTGTTGCTTATTTAACAATAGTTGGTTCTCTGATAGCCATTTCCATGAATATGGAACCTAAAAACATGTATGCCCGTTTCCATATAAGGCAGGCTTTTGGTCTTCACCTATTGTTTATAGGATTTGCTATTTTTTTAAGTGTCTGGTTTAATCAATATGCCTGGTATGGACTTTATATTTTCTACTTTATTTTATGGTGGTATGGTTTTTTAGGAGCCATTAGCAATAAATCACAACCGGTTCCATTAGTGGGTGCCTACTTTCAAAAATGGTTTACTTTTATTCAATAAAATGACTACAGCTCCCCTATCTCTGCATCATTTAATTCGGCCAGCAGCGACATCAGAAAAAGAAAAAGCGCCGGTTATATTCTTGTTTCATGGTTATGGAAGCAATGAAGAAGACCTTTTTTCATTTGCCTCAGAACTTCCTCCTGAACTTTGTGTTATATCGGCCAGAGCCCCCTATTCTATTCCTCCTTATGGATATGCGTGGTATGCCATAAATTTTGATGCCACTTCCGGAAAATGGAGCGATGTTGAGCAGGCCAAAGAGTCTCTGAAGAAAATTGTTTTCTTTATCAAAGAGGCGTGTGAAGCCTATCATCTAGATAGCTCCTCCGTATCTCTTTTAGGTTTTAGCCAGGGTACTGTACTAAGTCTGGCTGTATCGCTTTCGTATCCCGAGCTCATAAAGAATGTTATCGCGTTAAGCGGTTATATAGATGAAAATATATTAATTGAATCGTATAGGGAAAAAGACCATTCGCATTTAAAAATCTATGCTTCACATGGACGAGTAGATCAGGTTATTCCACTTTCATGGTCACAGAAAACACCTGCATTCCTTGATTCCTTGGGAATAGAAAATACCTTCGAAGAATTTCCTGTCGGACACGGTGTTGCTCCGCAAAATTTTCATTCTATGAATGCCTGGTTGAAAGATAAAATTTAATTGCTGCGTGTGTATAAAAGATAATCTAGCAATTTAAAATCTACTCCCAAATCGTCTTTAAGCTCATAATTAATAATAAGTTCTCCCCAATATTTACCATCCGAAAAATCAGCTATGATCCATTTATGATTCAAGATCTTAATCTTGTTTATCTTAAAATCATTTTCCATTCCTTCATAAGGAATTAAAGGGTTAGTCCCTTTTTGTTCGTTGGTTTCCAGCAATTTATCCGCTATATAACGAGATGGATCCTCTAGTGCTAAATGATCATAATACGCCAGTGCATCATCATTATTTTCTAATGAAAAATACTGCATGTCTAGTACCTTTAATTCCGTTTTTTGTAGCGAGTCTTCTAGTTTGGTCATCTCAGTTTGTAATTTTACTACCATGGTTTCACTTGCTGCAACCTGTTTATTGCCGCTTACAAATAGAAACAACGCAATTAAGGCTGCAAAAATGAAGAGGTATAAATATATTTTTGTTTTCATTCGTTGATGTTTACAATTAAATTATCATAGGCTAAATGTACATTTTTCGGAAGCAGTAACTCAACTTCATCATGAAACCCCAAGTGATGACTAATATGTGTAAAGTATGCCTGTTCTGGTTCTACCTTTTTTACAAACTGGAGCGCCTCTTCTAAATTAAAATGAGAATGATGAGATTCTATTCTTAAAGCATTAATACATAATACTTTAATTCCTTTTATTTTATCTATTTCTTCATCTGGCACGGTTTTAACATCTGTGAGGTATGCCAGGTTATTTACACGATATCCAAAAACCTGTAATCGGTTATGAAAGCCTTCAATGGGGATGGCCCTAAGGTCCCCTATTTCGAATGGGATGTTGTTCTTAACTATGTTTACCTTTACCGCCGGGGCTCCTGGATATCTGTTGTTTTCCGAAAAAATATAGTCGAAACGGGTTTTTAAAGAATCAACAACACGTTGGTGTGCATAAATAGGAATATCGCCTTGCCGGAAGAAAAAAGGGCGAATATCGTCTATACCTGCAGTATGATCTGCATGTTCGTGGGTAAATAAAATTCCGTCTAGTTTAGAAATTTTATGGGTGAGCATTTGCTGCCTAAAATCAGGGCCACAATCAATCACGTAATTAAAATTATTCCAGGAAATAAGCAGAGAAACACGAAGTCTTTTGTCTTTTGGATTTTTGCTTAAACAGACCGGATGTGTGCTCCCTATAACTGGGATTCCCTGAGAAGTACCCGTGCCCAAAAATGTTATTTTCAACCTCTCACCTATTTTATTCAAATTTATGACTTATTTATTTAAATGATAAGCCATTCTTATTAACTTTGTTTACCGTAAAATGCGTAGAATGGCTTCAGTTTTAAATCGAGATCCTGCTTTTGAAAACATTCCCTCTATCAAGGCGAAAACCCTCAGGATTAACTTAAACCCTGTAATATACGGCACGTTTGCTGAGATAGGAGCCGGACAGGAAACCGCCCGACATTTTTTTAGATCTGGTGGAGCTTCAGGAACCATTGCAAAGGCAATGAGCGCATACGATAAGAAATTCAGCGATGCTATCTATGGTATTGAAAAAGACGGCAGGTATGTTACTCAAAGCCGTCTTAAGAAAATGCTAACCTATGAAATGACCTTAATGGAAGAACGTATCACCCGGGATGACCATCCAGAGCGATTATTCTTCACATATGCCAATACCGTTGCAACCATTGATTTTTCCAAACGATACAAAGGTCATGGCTGGGTGGGTATCATGTTTCAACTAGATCCCAATCAAAAAGAGTACGACGAGATCATCTTGCATCTTCGCTTCAAGCAAAATGAAGCAAGACTTCAGCAAGAAACATTGGGAATAATTGGCGTAAATCTTATATATGGGGCGTTTTACAAATACCATAAACCACGTAAACTAATAAAATACCTGTATGATCATATAGACCGGGATACGGTTGAAATTGATATGGTGAACTTTTCAGGACCAAATTTTAAACATGTAGACAACCGCCTTATTAGTCTTCAATTAATACGAAATGACATGACCGATGCGGTTATGTTTGGCCCAGACGGAAACAACCTGTTGCCCGCATCTGTTTTATATAAAAAGAATATCCTAGCCTTACGGGGAAGTTTTAGACCTGTTACAAAGGTGAACATGGATATGTTCGAAAAATCATATGATATTTTTATTCGGGAACAAACTGTTGAGGAAGAGAATACCATTGTAATGTTCGAAATTACACTCTCTAACCTAAAGGCATCGGGAGAAATAGATGAGCAAGATTTTATAGATAGGGCCGAGTTGTTATGCTCTTTAGGCTATACTGTTCTTATTTCTAAATTTCAGGAGTATTACAGGTTGGTAGAATTTTTTGGAAATTATACCAAAGCAAAAATTGGCTTAACCATGGGGGTAAACAACCTGGTTGAGATCTTTGATGAAAAATATTACCGCCATTTAAGTGGTGGGATACTAGAGGCCTTTGGGAAGTTATTTTTTAAAGATCTTAAGGTATACCTCTACCCTATGAAAAATCCTGAAACAGGACAGATCATGACCAGTAACAATATAAAGGTACATCCACGTATGAAAGAATTGTACAAATTCTTTAAATACAATGGAAAGGTTATGGACATCATAGATTATGACCCGGAGATTATGGACATATTTTCCAGAGATGTCCTCAAAAAGATAATGAATGGTGAAGATGGATGGGAAGAAATGTTACCAGAAGGGATTGCCGAAACCATAAAAGAGAAGAAAC
>CBDUCK010000075.1:0-11832 GCA_965365635.1 uncultured Muriicola sp. | reverse complement strand
GGTTTTAACCTCGTCCCAATCACCATGGAGGAAATAAAGGCAATCGCAGATGCTCAAATGGTAATGCCTCCAAAAAGTACATTTATTGAGCCTAAGTTACTAAGTGGCTTGGCAATTTATGAGCTATAAAACATGCTATGTCTATTAAAGAAAATTTATTAAAAATAAAGGCTTCTTTGCCAGATGATGTAACCCTTGTGGCGGTTTCTAAAACAAAGTCCAATGAGGATATCATGGAAGCTTATGAAAACGGGCAACGCATATTTGGTGAAAATAAAATTCAGGAAATGACCAGTAAATGGCTGGCACTCCCCAAAGATATTGAGTGGCATATGATAGGCCATGTACAGCGTAATAAGGTAAAGTATATGGCACCTTACGTGAGTCTTATACACGGGGTGGATAGTTTTAAACTCCTAAAGGAAATAAATAAGCAAGCTTTAAAAAATGATCGTGTTATTTCCTGTCTTTTACAAATGCATATCGCTGACGAAGCTACCAAATTCGGCTTCAGCAGAGAAGAGTTAGAGACTATGATACAATCCGATTCCTTTGGCCTGCTTCACAATATTACTATTGTTGGCCTCATGGGGATGGCTACTTTTACAGAAGACAAAGTTCAGGTACGACAAGAATTCAAAAGCCTTAAAGATACTTACTTGCATTTGCAGAAAACATGGCCCCATATAAACATTCTGTCCATGGGAATGAGCGGGGACTATACCATAGCTATTGAAGAAGGAAGTACCATGGTACGTATTGGAAGTAGTATCTTTGGCATGAGAAATAACCGGTAATTACCCATATTACTAATGTAAAGGCTAGTTCGGATTAATTTATATGTATACAATTCTCGACATAGAGACCACAGGAGGTAAATACAATGAAGAAGGTATTACCGAAATTGCCATTCATAAATTTGATGGGCAGAAAGTGGTAGACACTTTCATCTCACTGGTTAATCCCGAAAAAGATATACAACCTTTTGTAGTAAATCTGACCGGTATAAATAATAAAATGCTTCGCACGGCACCCAAATTTCATGAAGTTGCCAAACGAATTGTAGAAATAACAAAAGATACTATTGTAGTTGCGCATAATGCCCAATTCGATTATCGAATTCTTAGAACAGAATTTAGGCGCCTGGGCTTTAATTTTGAACGCAAAACACTTTGTACCGTAGATCTTTCCAAGAAATTAATCCCCGAAGCCGAATCACACAGTCTGGGAAAATTAGTGCGTTCTTTAGGCATTCCTGTAAGCGATCGGCACCGGGCCAATGGTGATGCCCTGGCCACGCTAAAACTATTTAAGATCTTACTTTCTAAAGATGTAGATAAATTAATAATTACTGATGTAACGCGCTCAGAAACGCAAGGAGAACTTTCTTACAGGCAATTAGACATTGTAGACAGCGTACCTTCGGAAACCGGAGTGTATTATATGCACAATAAGGATGGGATTGTTATCTATATTGGAAAAAGTAAGAATATGAAGAAAAGTGTCAACCAGCATTTCACTTCAGACAGAAAACAAGCTCGTCTACTTCAAAAAGAAACTAAAAAAGTAACTTTTGAATTAACAGGGAATGAACTAGTGGCTATTTTAAAAGCTTCTGAAGAACTAAATCGTTCCCATCCTAAATACAATAAGACGTATGCATCTGTGCCCCTTTCCAACAACGGTGAATCGTCCAGGATAGAAATAGAGCTGTCCGGTAAAGATGTCTTGATCATTGATAAAGGGCGCGACCTAGGGGAACACAGTGCCATTCTTATAAAAAATGGCATATTTAAAGGTCTTGGATTCTACGAACTAAATCATCAAATAAATAATATTCATATCTTAGAATCTATAATAACACCCATGACAGGCAATGGAAAAACAATTTCTATTGTTGAATCTTATTTAAGAAGACGAAGTGTTATAAAAATAATTGACTTGAATTCGACGATTTGAAACAACCGAAAGACCAACAAGGCTGGAAATTTAAGTTACATGAGATAATCTACGGTACACATACACCGGCAGGTAAACTATTTGACATTGCACTTCTTGTGGTTATAGTGTATAGCGTAATCATTGTAATGCTGGAAAGCATTCCGAGGTTCGATATCAAATACCATGCATACCTGGATATTTCTGAATGGGTGGTTACCATTTTATTTACAATAGAATACATCTTACGCATCATATGCATTAAAAAGCCCAAGAAGTATATTTTTAGTTTTTTTGGGATCATAGATTTTTTATCCACCATTCCTAAATACCTTTCTTTTTTCGTTGGTGGTTCGCAATACTTTACTGCCTTCAGAGCGTTGCGATTGTTGCGTGTATTCAGAATATTAAAACTTGTGCGGTATATCGGAGAGTCTAACAATTTACTTCGGGCATTAAAAGCCAGTAAGACCAAAATTTTTGTATTTGTGTTTTTTGTACTTATTGTTTCTGTCCTGTTAGGTACTATCATGTATCTCGTGGAAGGACCAGAACATGGGTTTAATAGCATTCCACATAGTGTTTATTGGACCATCGTTACGTTAACTACAGTAGGCTATGGTGATATTTCGCCTGAAACGGGGCTGGGACAGTTAATCGCGACTTTTATTATGATAGTTGGTTATGGTATTATCGCAGTTCCTACGGGTATTGTCAGTGCTGAATACGTTACTGATAAAAAAAGAAGAAAAAAGGATAAACAGAAGAACTGTCCGGAATGCAGCACCAATATACTTCGAAAAGATGCACAATATTGTCGAGTTTGTGGTTTTAGACTAATCGAGGATGATTAATGAAAACCAAAACGCTCATTGTCGTCGTAGGTCCAACCGGTATTGGTAAAACCGGTTTAGCGATAAAACTTGCACAACACTTCCATACTTCCATAATTTCAGCAGACTCGCGCCAATTTTATAAAGAGATGTCGATTGGCACAGCAGTTCCCACAAAGGAGGAGTTACAAGCGGTTACCCATTATTTCATACAACATAAGAGTATTATGGAATCCTATACCGTTGGTGATTTTGAAAGGGAAGCACTAGCCGTGCTTCACGATCTTTTTGAAACTAATGACATAGTGCTTATGGCAGGTGGTAGTGGTTTGTATATAGATGCTGTTGTTAAAGGCCTTGATACATTTCCACCTGTTGATCCGGAAGTAAGGAATAAATTAAATAAGGAACTAGAAGCACTTGGATTACCCATTTTACAAGCCCTGCTTAAGGAACTAGACCCTGTTTATGCCGCTCATGTTGACTTGTTTAATCCACATAGGGTAATTAGAGCCCTGGAAGTTTGTCTAAGCAGTGGTAAACCGTATTCCTCTTTCCTCAATAAGAATAAAACGACTAGAAGCTTTAAAACCATTATGCTCGGAATGGAGGCGCCCAGAAGTGTTGTTTATGACCGAATAAATACTCGTGTAGATACTATGATGAGCAAAGGACTCCTAAATGAAGTAAAAGGCCTCTTGGAGCACAAACATCTAAACGCCCTTCAAACTGTGGGGTACAAAGAACTTTTCCGCTATTTAGAAGGCGATTGTTCTTTGGATATTGCCGTTGAAGAGATCAAAAAAAATACAAGAAGATTTGCAAAAAGGCAGGGTACCTGGTTTCGGAAAAATAAAAATATAGTTTGGGTAGATTACGATCTTCCCTGCAATGCCATTGCAGAAATGCTTGCGGATAAGTTAAATCTATAAACTATGACAACCAGCGGATATTATGTATATATAATCATGGGTGTTTCGGGCTGTGGTAAGTCTACAATTGGTAAGTTATTGGCAAAGGAATTATCAATCCCGTTTTTTGATGGTGATGACTATCATCCTGCTTCCAATATTCAAAAAATGTCTGAAGGTATTCCATTAAATGACACTGATCGTCATGGATGGTTAACAGCATTAAATCTATTGGCTAAACAACATGCAGCCCATGGTGCTGTTATTGCTTGTTCTGCATTAAAAGAGAATTATAGAAAAATATTAAAAAAAGATATAGAGAGTAAGGTACGTCTGATCTATTTAGAAGGGAGTATTCAGGAAATACAGGAACGACTCACAAATAGAAAAGGTCATTTTATGCCCACTGCTTTATTGAAATCACAGTTCGACATCCTGGAACCGCCTTCAGATGCTATTACAGTGTCTATTAGCCTACCTCCGGAAAAGATAGTGGAAATAATAAGAAGCGCCCTTAAAACGATGAAAAAAGGCATTCCTTAGAATGCCTTTACTATTTCCTGGAATGATAGTATCTATTCTTCTTTTACTACAAGTCTAAAGCCTTCCCCATGAATATTCAATATTTCTACCACATCATCCTTTTTAAGGTATTTCCTCAATTTGGCAATATAGACATCCATACTCCTGGACGTGAAATAATTATCATCTCTCCATATTTTGGTTAATGCCAATTCGCGCGGCATCAAATCATTTTCATGAAGGGCGAGTAAACGAAGTAATTCGTTTTCCTTAGGAGATAATTTAATTGGTTCTTCATCCTTATACTTCAGGAATCTTAATTTAGAATTCAAATGAAAATTACCTATTTTAAATTCAAATTGTTTGCTGTCCGCTAACGTACTAGAAGCTTTTCTTTGAAGTATTGCTTTAAGTTTCATTAGTAAGACTTCTGAATCAAATGGCTTATTTAAGTAATCATCAGCTCCTGCTTTGTATCCTTTTAAGACATCTTCTTTCATCGTCTTAGCTGTTAAAAATACGATCGGTACGTTTTCGTTCTTTTCCCGTATTTCTTTAGCTAAAGTAAATCCATCTTTATATGGCATCATAACATCTAAGATGCAAATGTCATAGCTATCCTTTTTAAATTTCTCGAAACCTTCCATGCCATTTTTAGCCAAGGTCACATCAAAATCGTTCATGGATAAATAGTCTTTCAAGACGATCCCAAAATTGGGATCATCCTCAACCAGTAATATTTTCTTATTTATTGTTTCCATATTTCTTTAAATTAAAGGCATTTTTATGTAAAAAGTGCTTCCTTTTCCTTTTTCACTTTCTGCATACACTTCTCCTTGATGATCTTCTATAATTTTCTTAACGTAGGCAAGACCTAAACCGTGACCCTTAACGTTGTGTATATCTCCTGTGTGCTCTCTATAAAACTTTTCGAATACCTTTTTAAGTACCGCCTTGCTCATCCCCGCACCCTGATCTTCTATTTTAATAATAATATAATTCTGAACTAATTCTGTGCTAACATCTATTTTTGGTACTTCCGGGGAATACTTTATAGCGTTATCCAGGATGTTGACTAATACATTTCCAAAATGCATAGCACTGGCCAGTATCTCGGACCTTTGGGCGTCTAGATGCGTATGAATATATCCGCCACGATCTAAGATAATTAATTCTACATGCGAAATTGCCTTGTGAATTAATTCGTGCGCATCCACTCTATCTTTTGTGATATCGAGTTGGTTGCGTTCTAATTTTGAAATCCGTAACACATTTTCAACCTGTGCATGCATCCGCTTATTCTCATCTCTTATCATCTGGAGATACCGCAATATTTTATCCTGATCTTGAATGATCTTTGGATTTTTAATTGCTTCAACCGCCAAATTTATAGTCGCAATAGGTGTTTTAAACTCATGTGTCATATTATTGATAAAGTCAGATTTTATTTCTGAAATCTGCTTTTGACGAATTAGTTGATATATAGCGCTAGAATATGCTATGACTATAACCAAAGTAAATAATAACGACAAAAATGCCATCCCTAAAATAGACTTAAGAAGAAACTTCTTTTTCTTAGGGAAGGATAGCATGAGTGAAAAATTACTGCTTCCTTCACTATTCTTAAAAATGGGTGACTTATATAGAGTAGTTTCCCCAGATTTAAAACGTCTCGACTTTACTTTAGTTGGCAGACCTCTGCTGTAAATACCATATTCAAAATCTATATCTATGGATCTGTTTTTAAGTTCTTGGTCTAAAAGCAATTCTAATTCTTGCCTTGTAACACGCTTATGAACAGGTACTTGCTCAGCAAGTTCCCGATACACATCGTCAAAAACAGCTTTATCTACACTAGACAATCCCCCTATTTTCTCTAACTTCTGAATTGGGTTAAGTTTAAACCCTTTCCCATCTAATCCATATTCCTCTTTAAATATGGTTTTGGTGCGTTTGCTCGTAAAGTTTTTTATTGCGGTACTATCAGAACCTGTACCACTGTCAAAGAACGTTGATGCTATGTTATAATCCTCTTCAAGAATTCCATGCGAATAGAAAAGAATTTCATTTGAATTCAGGTCCCGGTCAATGAAGAATATATTACTGTAATGGGAACTCTTAAGTTCCCCTACACTATCCTTTAGGTTCAACAACCTATTGGAATAATCTCTCATCTCTCTGTCCTCAATCTTGTCCGTAACCCTATTGAGAACTGCGGCAACCGTATTTGAAAACTGTTCTTCTTTGTCTTCTACTGAGCTTTTAATCCAATACAGCTGTACCGATATTATCCCCACAAGAGAAAGGCTCATTAAAATGACAAGAAGAGCAAATACTCTCTTATTCATTTGCGGTAAAATTAAAAATTTAACATTTAGTGTATCGGGTGTTTAACCTAACCTTAACACAAATGTTAAAAAAAGAGTTAGCAATATTTTTCGATAAGTTGTTTATGTACTTTATTCACCTGTAAAACCGTATCGGACAGATCGTTATTCACAATGACATAATCGGTTAACTTTTTCTTTTTTGAATAAGACCATTGGTGCTGCATACGCTCTAAAATGGTCTTTTCAGCAATATTATCACGCTCTTTTACTCTGGCAATACGTATTTTTTTTGGTGCATGCACTAATATCATGTCATCAAAAAACATATACCCGCCATTTTCAAAAAGTATTGCTGCTTCCTGAATTACATAAGGTGCATTTTGGTCTTTTACCCACGACTTAAAGTCATTTCTAACCGCCGGATGTACAATCTCATTCAGTTTTTGAAGCAATTCTGCATCATTAAAAACTTTTTCGGCAATAAATTTTGTATTTAATTCTTGCCCCGTAAAAGCCTTGTCCCCTAATAATTCAACTACTGCAGTTTTTACTTTTGTGTTTTCCACCATTAGGCGCTTTCCTGCCGCATCAGAATTATATACTGGCACCCCAAGATCCTTAAACATTTTAGCTACCGTTGTTTTACCGCTCCCTATTCCTCCAGTAAGTCCAACAGTTTTCATTCTCTTTTCAAAATAAATTCGATTTGTGAATCTAATAATTGAATATTAGGGATGTTTTCCGGATGCCGAACCAACTCTAAACGCAAAAATTGCGAATCTTCTTTCGCCTCCTTAAAATCAGCTACGATCCTGAATTCATTTGGATCGAGTGATTTGAGTTCCTCAACTTTTGCTTTACATAAAACCCCAACAGTAGCGGGAAATGTCCTTATTTGCATGCCTGAAGGAAGATTAACTACTTCTACCGGAATTTGAATTACCTGTTCAGAGAATCGGAAAACATATCCTGATACTGTTACCTCACTTTGTACAAATACAGTATTTTTAAGCGAATCTGATTTTATTAAGGATAGTGTCCTTGTGAAATTTTCAGAAACATCTGTTAGCTTAACAGCAACTGTTTTTATAGTTTTTATGGTATCTATTTCCTGCGAAGGCCCTCTTATCATTACAGAATCGGGGGCAACCTCCAAGGATCCATCCAAAAGGTAATTTTGAGCTAAATCTACTTGAAGTTGGGATGTAACCGGCACCACTTTGGAAATGATAGGATCAAAATCAAAAAATAAGGTGTCACTATCCATTTGGAGTAACGTCATTGAACCAGGTAACTTCTCCATTATCTGATTGCCATACGTTTCCTGCGGTGCAAAATATTTAGACCCGTTCAATTGGAGGGTAGATAAATCTATTGGAATTTCCTTTGTTTTAAAATTAAATCCAAGAAATTGCCAACCACTGGCGCGTATGGTAACATCTATCTGGTCCTTACTTGCGCCGGTCAACAGCAGTGTATCTGGCACATTGACATAAACCAGGTCAAATTTGGCCTTATCGGTATAATTTTCAGATAATTTACTTATTAACCAAATTGCGAAAGAGCATAAAAGAAATATCAAAAAGATCTTACTACGTCTTTTTGTTGATCCATTCATACTTCTTTTTACTGCCATGATTCTTATTTAAAAAATAACTTTGGAAATAATTCTTGTGGTGTTCGGTTACTAAAAGTAATTAAGATAGTTGATTTTAAAAAACCATAGCCATATCCGATAAATTGAATCAACACTGAAACAAGGGCTAGTAATGCTATAGAAAGATTTCTATTCTTAATAAGGGCATCTGAGAGAACAAGCAAACCATAGCCAACATACACATAGGCAAGCCACTTAAACCCAAGTACAAAAAGTAATATTGACAACAGTAGCCCCAGACAGAAAAATGTTGGAAACCAGTAAGTTAGCTTTGCTGTTTTGGGATGCCATGTATTTAGAATAGGTCTAACCATTCCAAATTTATTAACCTGAATAAAGAATTTATTAAAATCTACCCTTCTTTTGTGATACACAAATGCCTCAGTGATCAGAGAAGTTTTAAAGCCTTTATTCCATAAGCGTATACTTAGATCTGGGTCTTCCCCGGGATGTATATTTCCAAACCCTCCTGTACTTTCAAAAGCCACCTTTGAAATTCCCATGTTAAAGCTCCTTGGCTGAAACTTATTAATAGATGATGCTTTTCCTCGGATACCTCCGGTGGATAAAAAAGATGTCATTGCATAATTAATAGCTTTTTGAACCTTAGAAAAGCTATTATGAGCGGCATCCGGGCCACCAAAGCAATCTACATAAGCTGAGTTAAGTGCATCGTTAACACTAGTTAAATAATGTGGTGGTAAGAGACAATCGGAATCCAAAATAATGAAATAATTCCCCTTAGCTTTTCGCATCCCATAGTTTCTAGAATCCCCGGGGCCGCTGTTGGGTTTATATAGATAGCTAATATTTAACCGCTTAGCGAACAAAGCAACAACGTCTTCTGAAGTTTGCTGAGACCCATCTTCTACAATTACAATTTCGTAAGGTTCTCTATAGGATTGTAATACAAGACTATCCAGTAGCTCCCGAATTTCGTCTGGTCTATTGTAAACAGGTATTACGAGAGAAAAATATAGGTCCATCAATCTAGTATAAAATAAAAGCCATCCCTAGGAAAGGATGGCCTTTTAATCGTTTCAATTTATTTATTCTGAAAATACTTCAATAACTTCCTGACTAACTCCTGTACTGGAGAAACCACCATCATGAAATAAATTCTGCATGGTTACTTTTTTCGTCAAATCTGAAAATAAGGAGATGGTATAATTGGCACAATCCAAGGCGGTTGCATTTCCTAACGGAGACATTTTTTCGGCGTAGCTAATAAATCCTCCAAATCCTTTTACTCCCTGACCGGCCGTTGTTGGCGTAGGAGATTGGGAAATAGTATTGACTCGTACTTTCTTTTCTTTTCCAAAGAAGTATCCAAAGCTTCGGGCAACAGACTCTAAATATGCTTTATTATCTGCCATATCATTGTAGTCAGGGAATGTGCGTTGAGCAGCCATATAGGTTAAGGCTACGATACTTCCCCATTCATTCATGGCATCTGCCTTATAAAGACTTTGCATTACTTTGTGAAAAGATAACGCAGACACATCCCAGCCTTTCGCTGTGAAATCATATTTTTCATCCGTATAACTACGTCCTTTTCTAACGTTAACAGACATTCCAATTGAGTGTAAAACAAAATCTAATTTACCACCTAATATTTCCATAGATTGGGCTACCAAATTGGCCAAATCTTCCTCGCTGGTAGCGTCTGCAGGGATTATTTCGGATCCGGTTTTCTTCGCTAATTCATTAATCTGTCCCATTCTCATTGCTATAGGGGCGTTGGTTAACACAAAAGTTCCTCCTTCTTCATGCACCCTTTCTGCCGTTTTCCAGGCAATTGAATTTTCATCTAATGCCCCAAATATGATTCCTCTTTTTCCTTTTAATAAATTATATCCCATTTTTTAGTTCTTTGATTTTAATAGAGTTTAAATATATCCAATTTTAGTTAATTGAGTAATTGTCTGGCATGTGCCATTGCTGAGTCCGATAGATCTTTTCCTCCTAACATTTCTGCCACCTCTTTTATGCGCTCTTCACTTTTCACCTTTTTCATTTTAGTATGGGTAACCATGCCGTCATCTTCCTTATACACTTTGTAATGGTGATCTCCTTTAGAAGCTACTTGTGGTAAGTGTGTAATAGAGAATATCTGCATACTAGCACTCATCTGGCTCATGATATCCCCCATGTTATTGGAGATCTCTCCGGATACGCCTGTATCTATCTCATCGAACATCATTGTAGGCAGTTGCTCATATGTGGCCAAAATAGACTTTATCACCAACATAATACGAGAGAGTTCTCCCCCTGAAGCAACTTTTTTTAGAGGTCCGTATTCTGTTCCTCTATTCGCTGAAAAAAGGAATGTAAGTTGATCCATTCCGCTAGACTGGAATTCTTCCTTGTAATGTAATTCAATTTTAAAAGTGGCATTTGGCATTCCCAAGGGTGCCAAAGCCTCTTCTAATTGCCTTTTAAGCAATGGAGCTACTTGTTCTCGCTTCCGATGTAATTCTTGTCCCAATTCAACTAAAGAAATCTCTGTGGTCCTCAATAACGTTTGTTTTTCCTCTATCTCGGATTCCACATTTTCTGATCTCTCAACTTTCCTTTTAAGATCCTCTCTAATCTCAATCAACTCCTCGATAGTTCCTACACCATGTTTTTTCTGTAAGTTATGAAGCACTTGCAGCTTATCGTTAATCTCATCTAACAGACCTGGATTAGCTTCCACAGCTCCTTGCAAAGATTCTATCTCAGATGTAATATCATCTAGTTCAACATATACAGATTGTATCCGATCATTTAGGCCATCATATTTTGGGCTCAGGGTTGCCAGTTTGGCACTCGTATTTTTTAATTCCAAAAGCATTGAGTTCACCCCTGATTGTTCACTGGTTAACAGCTGATGTCCTTTAGAGAGTTGTTCTAATATGGTCTCTACATTAACAAGTTCGGCATAATCTGATTCTAACACCTCTAATATACCCTCCTGTAAAGGAGTCTCCTGGAGTTCTTTCAGCAAAAATTCTGTGTAGTCTTGCTCCTTAATCGCATTTCGTTGGGTTTCTAAGAGAGTCTCTAGTTCTCTTTGAATTTCCTTAAATTTTGAAAAGTACTCTTTATAAGTAAACAGTGTTTTGGAATTACCTGCAAGGGCATCAACTACTTTTAGCTGAAAATCGTTTTCCGTAAGTTCTAATGTTTGGTGCTGTGAATGTATATCGATTAAGCGTTGCCCTAATTTGGTTAAAATATCCAGGGTAACCGGGGAATCATTAACAAAAGCCCTTGATTTACCGCTAGGCTGAATCTCCCTTCTGAGTATCGTTTGTGATTCATAATCCAGATCATAGTCATCAAAGAGGAATTCTAGATTGTAATTTTCTATCGAAAATTCGGCTTCGATGGTACATTTCCGAGTATGGTCCCTCAAAGAAGATAAATCGGCTCTTTTCCCTAGCACCAGTGCTAATCCCCCAAGAAAAATTGATTTTCCTGCTCCTGTTTCTCCTGTAATGGTGCTAAAACCTTTGTCGAATGAAACCGACAGATCGTCTATTAATGCGTAGTTTTTTATGGTTAAATGGGTCAGCAAGATTCTCGTAATTAAGCGTGCTGTAAATATAACCGATATTGCTCTCTAAAAAAACGGCGCGACCTAATATTTTATCTCG
>CBDUCK010000074.1:0-11864 GCA_965365635.1 uncultured Muriicola sp. | reverse complement strand
GTTACTTATTTTTGTTTCGTATTTAAGCAGGGGAAAATAGTTCCCATTATTAATTGAATACTAATCTTATAACATGTGGTAATTAGTATGCCGCGTTGTCTAAACCAATAATCGTACCATAATATGGATATCCCATCGAAATATGAACCAAAAAATGTTGAAGACCATTGGTATGCATACTGGTTAAAGCACCAATATTTTAGTTCTAAGCCAGATGATCGTGAGCCCTATACCATTGTAATTCCCCCTCCAAACGTAACTGGTATATTGCATATGGGGCATATGCTCAACAATACTATTCAGGATGTATTAATTCGCAGAGCCCGCTTAATGGGTAAGAATGCCTGTTGGGTACCGGGAATGGATCATGCATCGATTGCTACAGAGGCCAAAGTAGTAGCTAAATTAAAGGAAGACGGAATTCAAAAAAGCGACCTTACTCGAGATGAATTTCTGAAACACGCCTGGGACTGGACAAATGAATACGGGGGAGTTATTTTGGATCAGCTCAAAAAATTAGGCTGCTCCTGTGATTGGGATCGTACAAAATTTACGATGGATGATGACATGTCTGCCTCGGTCATTAAGATTTTTGTAAACCTTCATAATAAAGGACTAATTTATAAAGGATTTCGAATGGTGAATTGGGATCCTGAAGCAAAAACAACGTTATCTGATGAAGAGGTCATTTATGAGGAAAAACAAGGAAAATTATATTATGTGTCCTATGCCATTGAAGGGTCGGATGAAAAAGTAACAGTTGCCACCACACGACCCGAAACCATTCTGGGAGATACAGCAATTTGCATCAATCCAAATGATGAACGTTTCAGTCATTTAAAGGGTAAAAAGGCCATAGTTCCAATTTGTAATAGAGCAGTTCCAATTATTCTGGATGAATATGTGGATGTAGAATTTGGTACAGGTTGCCTAAAGGTAACTCCGGCACATGATGAAAATGACAAGGCATTAGGAGAAAAACATCATTTAGAAACAATCGATATTTTTAATGAAGATGCCACACTTAATGCCAATGGACTTCATTATGAGGGTAAAGACCGGTTTGTTGTTAGGAAGGAAATAGTAAATGAACTTAAGGCATTAGAAGCGTTAACTAAAATAGAGCCCTATACAAATAAAGTAGGAACCTCTGAACGCACGAAAGCAGTCATAGAACCTCGTTTGCTGGACCAGTGGTTTTTAAAAATGGAGGATCTTGTAAAACCAGCATTGAAGGCGGTTTTAGATACACATGAGGTACGGTTTTTTCCCAAGAAATTCGAAAATACCTATCGATTTTGGTTAGAGAACATCCGTGATTGGAATATTTCGCGTCAATTATGGTGGGGCCAGCAGATACCTGTATACTATTACGGGCACAACGAAAATGATTATGTAGTGGCAGAAAATGGGAAAGATGCGCTGCAGAAAGCTCAAATTAAATCAGGGAATTCGAATCTTACAGCGACCGATCTTCGACAAGAGGAAGACGTACTAGATACCTGGTTTTCATCCTGGTTGTGGCCCATGAGTGTATTTGGGGGCATACTAGACCCCGACAATGAAGAAATTAATTATTATTACCCAACAAACGATCTGGTTACAGGACCAGACATTATCTTTTTCTGGGTGGCGCGTATGATCATTGCAGGGTATGAATTTAGAAAAGCCAAACCCTTTCAGAATGTCTATTTCACAGGCTTAGTAAGAGATAAGGAACGACGTAAGATGTCGAAGCAATTAGGAAATTCGCCAGATGCCCTGAAGCTCATGGAAACATATGGGGCTGATGGAGTACGAGTTGGATTACTCCTAAGCTCGGCGGCAGGAAATGATTTACTCTTCGATGAGTCGCTTTGCCAGCAAGGAAAAAATTTCGCCAATAAAATATGGAATGCCTTTAGATTGGTTAAAGGTTGGGAAGTAAGTGACGTGCAGCAACCCAAGGCTGCGGAACTTGGGATAGAATGGTACAGTGCTAAATTTAATCAGACACTGGCAGAAATTGAGGATCATTTTTCAAAGTACAGAATTTCGGATGCGCTCATGGCCATTTATAAATTGGTATGGGATGATTTTTGTTCCTGGTTTCTGGAAATTGTTAAACCAGCATACCAACAACCTATCGATGCTGCTTCCTATAAAGAGGTTGAGCGTTTGTTTGAGCAAAACTTGATATTACTGCATCCGTTTATGCCGTTTCTGAGCGAAGAGGTTTGGCAACGAATGGCAGAGCGTACTTCTGAGGAGGCACTTATAGTTGCTAAATGGCCTGTTCAGGAGAAATTTAATGAGAAATTATTGGATGATTTCACCTATTCCACAGAGGTAATAGCTGGTATAAGAACCATTCGTAAAGAAAAGAACATTCCTTTAAAAGAAGCTTTGGAATTACAGGTAGTAACGAAAGGGGATGTGTCTAATAGATGGTACACCATTATTGAAAAGTTAGCAAACATTAAAAGTATCACACATATTCAGGAAGCCCCGGAGGGGGCCCTATCTTTCAGGGTAAAAAGTAAAGAGTATTTTGTTCCTATCCTTGGGGCAATAGATATACAAGCGGAGATTCAGAAGATTCAAGAAGAATTGAGCTACACTCGTGGATTTTTGCAATCTGTACAGAAGAAATTGTCGAACGATCGCTTTGTAAATAACGCACCGGAACAAGTGGTTGCCATTGAAAAGAAAAAGGCTTCGGATGCGGAGGAAAAGATTCTTACGCTTGAGAAAAGTTTAGCCGGTTTACAGTAATTAAGGAGTTTCTGTTGTCAAAAAGTTAATACTGTTCGCATATTTAGTCCATTACATTATATTTGAAAGAAAAAAATGAGAAAGACTAGTGTGTTCCTCTGTGTGTGTTTAGTATGTATGCTAACCAATTGTTCCAACGATGCGGATGATTCCGCAGAAGTTATGGAAGAATCAATGCTTCCTCAAGCAAGAACGACCATTCCCGATGTGGCATTTGAACAGGTTTTGATAGAACTGAATTTAGATGATGTAGAGGATGGGTCAGTCGTTACCAAAAATATTGAAACGGTGACTTCCCTGGTCATGAACGATAAAGGTATTTCTGACCTAACGGGGCTGGAAGATTTTGCGATGTTAGAAAATTTAGGGGTAAATGATAATTTGCTTACATCCCTCGATGTATCTCAAAACCCACTTCTCAAATTTGTCTTTGCTGAAAATAATTTACTCACCAACATTACTGTTTCTAATTTAACTATTCTTGAAAAGTTACAGGTGTCTAATAATGAGATTGCACAAGTGAATCTTTCTGATAATTCTTTACTTCAACTACTGGGTTTGGCAAACAATTCGTTAACCGCTTTAGACATCTCTTTTATTACCAATAGAGTTCAGTTAAACACGTTTTCAATTGAGAACAACCCCCTTACTTGTATAAAGGTAAACAATGAAATACTCGGTGATATACCTTCACGGTGGACCAAGGATGAGGAAGATACGTTCTCTCTGGAATGTAATTAACAAGATTAAGTGATGTTGTTTTTAGTTCTGAATTTCTATCTTTATAGAAACACAACACCCATGAAAACAGTTTCAGTATTTTTATTACTTCTTGTATGCTCGGCAGGTTATAGTCAAAATAACGTAGAGATACTACCAAAGGAGATCCAAATAAAAACAGCAGTTCTCCCAGCTCCCGAAAACGACAAAGAGGGTACAATGGTCTATGGATACAATGCACAAGGCGAGCTTGTTGTACTGCGCGAAGGAAGTAATAATCTTGTGTGTATTGGAGATAACCCGTCTAAAGAAGGTATTAGTGTAAGTTGTTATTCCAAACGTCTTGAACCTTTTATGGCAAGAGGAAGAGCACTCACTAATGAAGGAAAATCTCAGGAAGAAAGAATGAAAATACGGGGAGAAGAGGTGGCTTCCGGGAAGCTAGTAATGCCTAAAGAGCCCAGTATGCTCTATATCTACTTTGGATCGGATGAGGATTATGACAAGGAAACAGGTGCCCTGGCTAATGGAAGATTTCGTTATGTTATTTACACTCCTTTTGCCACTGCAGAGTCCACAGGACTGCCAATCAAACCTCATGCTCCTGGAATGCCCTGGTTAATGGATCCCGGGACACATAGAGCACATATCATGGTTGGTCCGTTTAATTAAAAAATCTAAGAATTACGCTATAGATACTGTGGTGAAGGGTCTATTGACTCGTTAGATAATATAAAGTATAAGGAGATTTATTAAAATGGAAACATACGCTACTGCGCTTTTATATGCCATTCCTTTTTTCATTATTCTTTTAATATTGGAAATTTTGTACGGGCATTTTGTGAAAAATCAGAAGCACAAGGTGATGGACACGATAAGTGGCATTAGCTCTGGTCTTACTAATATTGTGAAAGATTCTTTGGGCCTGGGTGTAATCATCATTAGTTATCCGTTTTTAGTAGAGGAATTAGCCATTACCGAAATAAACGCTACCTGGTTGGTTTGGTTTGTTGCTTTTTTGGCTATTGACTTTGCCGGATATTGGAATCACCGGTTAAGTCATCGTATAAATTTTTTCTGGAATCAACATGTAATTCACCATAGTAGCGAGGAATTTAATTTAGCATGTGCCCTCCGGCAGTCTGTATCTAATCTACTTGGGTATTTCCCACTATTTCTTTTACCTGCGGCTATTTTAGGGGTGCCTCATCAGGTAATCGCCATTTTGGCACCTATTCATTTATTTGCCCAGTTTTGGTATCATACCCAACATATTGGTAGAATGGGATGGCTAGAGTACATTATTGTTACCCCTTCTCAGCACAGAGTTCACCATGCCATTAATCCTGAATATATTGATAAAAATTTAGGTCAGATTTTATGCGTTTGGGACAGGTGGTTCGGAACCTTTCAAGAAGAGCTATCAAATGTGCCACCGCAATATGGTGTGCTGAAACCCGCACATACATGGAATCCTATAGTAATCAACTTTCAACATCTTTGGCGTTTACTTTTAGATGCATGGCATACAAAAAATGGTTGGGATAAAGTAAGAATTTGGTTTATGCCTACGGGATGGCGACCAGCTGATGTGAAAGAAAAATATCCATATTCGGTTATTGAAGATGTGTACAAGTTTACACGTTATAAAACACCTGCATCTCCATTTTTTAAAGGATATGCTATTTTTCAAATGATTAGTACCTTGACATTATTACTCTTTATGTTCTATAATTATTCGGAAATAGGGTTTCAGGGTTTACTTTTATTTGGAGCATATGTGTTCATAGGAATCTATGGTTATACCACTTTGATGGATCGCAGCTCTTATGCATTCTTTATTGAATTATTTCGTTCCATAGCCGGGATACTTTTAATTAGTATTACAGGAGATTGGTTTGGACTAAATCAATTTGTATCCAATGGTCAGGTTATAATGGTATGTTATTTTTTGATCACGGCAACGGGAGGATTTTATTTTACATTTATAGAAAAGAACGAAACAGAGAGCAACCTGGCGCTTTAATTTATAATCAACGACCATGAGACCCTATATTCTTGCTGAGACGAACTGGAAGGCTTTAAAAGACACAACATTTGATTTGGCCGTACTTCCCTGGGGCGCAACGGAGGCGCATAATTACCATTTACCTTATGCTACCGATATTATTGAATCAGATGCTTTAGCGGCCGAAGCGGCCAAGCAGGCATGGAAGCGTGGTGTAAAGCCAATTGTATTGCCCACGGTTCCTTTTGGGGTGAATACCGGCCAGTCGGATATTTATCTCGACATCAACCTCAATCCTAGCACTCAGTTCGCTATTTTATCTGATATTATAACAGTTTTGAATAGGCAGGGCCTGAAGAAATTGCTCATTTTTAATAGCCATGGAGGTAATAATTTTAAACCGCTGGTAAGAGAACTGGGCCTTAAATTTCCAGAAATGTTTATTTGTTTTTCAAATTGGTTTCAATCGATGAATCGCTCCGACTATTTTACGGAAGATGGGGATCATGCGGAGGAGATGGAAACGAGTTTATTATTGTATTTGAAGCCCAATCTGGTACTTCCAAAAACGAGCTGGGGAGAAGGAAAATCCAAAAGCTTTAAAATAAAGGCTTTCTCCGAAGGATGGGTTTGGGCAGAAAGAAAATGGTCGCAAATTAGTGAAGATACCGGTGTGGGTAATCCAGAACATGCAACCAGGGAAAAAGGGGAACGTTTTTTTAACGATGTTTCCAAAAAAATGGGAGAGCTTGTCTATGATCTCTGCAAGGCAGATATTACTGATCTCTATGAATAGGGACTAAAGCGGGCCATCACTAATTTCTTTTTTCACCAACGCAATATACATTTCCATAGCTCCTTCTGGCTCAATGTTTTGGGCCTGAATAAGCGCATTGGCTTTAAAAGCATTAATTAATGGGGTCTTACTCCCTGGATTATTATAGTTTTTATTGGCTATTTTATAATACGCATATAATTTTAGAAGAAGATCGGGAGGCAACGGTTCCTTATAATTATTAACGAAGGCAACAGCCTTTTCGAAGTTGGCTTGTAAATTATCCTTTTTCATTATCTTCTTTAGCAACAGCGATACATGTTAAAGCTCCTTTTACTTTTTGGTTGAGTTTTACTGTTATATCAGAATCTAAAGGTAAAAATAAATCTACACGAGATCCAAATTTAATAAATCCACAGTCTTCTCCTTGTTGAACACTGTCACCAACTTCAGCATAATTAACTATGCGTCTTGCCATAGCACCGGCAATTTGCCTATACAGGATATCCCCAAATTTAGGAGTATTAACTACCACGGTAGTTCGCTCGTTTTCTTCACTCGATTTAGGGTGCCATGCAACCAAATATTTCCCTGGATGGTATTTTGAATATTTTACGACACCACTGGAAGGGTACCGTGTTACGTGTACATTAAAGGGTGACATAAAAATAGAGACCTGCATGCGTTCATCGTTGAAATATTCATTTTCTAGCACCTTTTCAATGGCAACCACCTTTCCGTCTACCGGGGCGTGTATTTCATCAAAGTTCTTTTTAGAGATACGTTTAGGATTTCTAAAAAACTGAAGGATGAGCACAAGAATCAGAATAACTGTAACCTGCAGTGTTGTTTTTATTATGGGATTCTCCATAAAAAAATCTGCTAGCAGGACGATACCAGCTACCACAAAAAATGTGGTCAAAATAATTGTACGACCTTCTCTATGAAACATAAGTAAAAATATTTAATGTAAGATAAGCAAATGGCGCAGCAAAAATTAAACTATCTAGTCTATCTAGCATACCTCCATGTCCAGGTAATATGGCTCCACTATCTTTAACGTCTGCTTCTCTTTTTAACTTTGATTCTATTAAATCGCCAATACCGCCCATTAAAACTATTACGGCAGCAAGAATTAACCATTGAGTTGGTTCAACAATTGGTTCATACTTCGCCATTATATAGGCGGCCCCCATCGTAAAAACGAATCCTCCTATTGTTCCTTCTACTGTTTTCTTTGGTGATACAGACGGATATAATTTAGTTCGCCCTATTGATTTTCCAACTAAATAGGCAAAGGAGTCGTTTACCCAAATCAGGATAAAAATACCCATAATTAAGAATTTGGCAAATTCATTGTTCTTATAGGGAATCATGGTAAGAAAAATACATCCTCCTCCAATGTAAAAGAGTCCGATTAAGAATTTTTGATAGGTGCGGTATATTTTTTTATTAGAGAAAAGAAAATAAATAAGGCTGAGGTTTACTGCAATGGTAAGGAACATCAGAACATTAATCAGTACGGCATCGTTTACCAGATAGATAAACATCCACCATAAACCTAGATAAGCTACAAAAATATGATATCCTCTAAGTAACACAAGTCTTTTATACTCATAGAGGCAGGCAAGACCAAAAATCATAAATAGAAAATCAAATGCATCGGAACTTAAAAATACGGCGGATAGGAGTAAAATAACGTACACAACTCCGGTTAACAAGCGCCTTAAAAATTCTGTCATACTACAAGTCTTCCAATAGTAAGAGATACAAATGCTTTGAGCTGCTTCCGTAGGTGAGAAAATCGTCCGCATTCTCGTTGGTTGGCTGAAAATGCTTAAGTGTAGTGATATTACCCGGAATACCCTGACGGTATTTTTTCTTTATAGATTTTAATCCTTCCCCAATACTTTCAACTAACTGACTTGTAGTGGCAAACACAATGACATTTTCAGGAAGTTCATTTAATTTCTGTTCTTTTAACTGATTAGACGAAACTAAAATAGAACCATTTTGAGCAATTAAGTGTTCGCATGTAGTAAAAAATATTTCACTCGCATTGGGTTTGTGGGTAAATTTGATTTGTTCTCTAGAAAATTTTTCTTCCAGGCGCTCATCCATGCTGAAGAAAGAAATGTCTTCCCAGTTATTTTCCTCAACAATATTTTTTAAGGCCTCTGAAACTTCGTCAAAAGAATCACAGTAGAGAAATTTACCTCCATTTTTCTTAAAATGGATCGTAAATTTTTCATCTATAGGCAGATTCAGGTCGGGCATATGCACCCCCCTTGTTTCCACGGTTTCTTTGGAAACTTTTTTCTTATTACCTCCACCAAATAACATGGAAAATAGACCCATCTGCTAATTTAAAAACACGTGTACGTACTACTATTTAAAACGTTTGCTACTAATTATTTATTATCCTCAGTAAGTTCTTCGGCCTCTTCTTCATTTAAGGGAACTTCCTGACCTTTTTGATCAAATTGCTTATCAAACGGTCGTTTTCCGAATATTTTTTCTAAATCTTCTTTAAAGATAACTTCTTTTTCCAAAAGACGCTCTGCTAATGTGGTGAGTTTATCCTCGTTCTCTTCCAAAACTTTTATAGCTCTTACATATTGCTCTTCAATCAGTTTAGAGATTTCCTTATCTATGGTCCGAGCGGTTTCTTCGCTGTAAGGCTTCGTAAAACCATATTCATTTTGCCCGGATGAATCATAATAGGTGAGGTTGCCTATTTCATCATTTAATCCGTAGATCGTAACCATAGCACGAGCCTGTTTGGTGATCTTCTCTAGATCGCTTAGTGCCCCTGTTGAAATTTTATTGAATATGACCTTCTCTGCAGCTCTTCCTCCAAGCGTGGCACACATTTCGTCTTTCATTTGTTCTGGGCGCACAATAAGGCGTTCTTCCGGAAGATACCAGGCAGAACCTAGCGATTGACCGCGAGGCACAATGGTAACTTTAACCAGTGGCGCGGCATGTTCTAGCATCCAGCTGACAGTGGCATGTCCGGCCTCATGATATGCAATTGTTTTCTTTTCTTCCGGGGTAATTATTTTATTTTTTTTCTCTAACCCTCCTACAATTCTATCCACTGCATCTAGAAAGTCTTGTTTGCCAACGGCTTTTTTCTCTTTCCTAGCTGCAATAAGGGCTGCTTCGTTACATACATTAGCTATATCTGCACCTGAAAATCCGGGTGTTTGTCTGGCAAGAAAGTCGAGATCTAAAGTTTCGAGTGTTTTAATTGGTCTTAAATGCACTTCGAAAATTTCTTTCCGTTCCCTAATATCTGGTAAGTCTACATATATCTGGCGATCGAATCGGCCTGCACGCATTAGCGCTTTATCTAAGACATCTGCCCGGTTAGTCGCGGCAAGGACAATAACATTTGTATTGGTTCCAAAACCGTCCATTTCTGTTAAAAGCTGATTTAAAGTATTTTCGCGCTCATCATTGGACCCGGTAAAATTATTTTTACCACGCGCTCTACCAATAGCATCTATTTCATCTATAAAGATGATGGCCGGAGATTTGTCTTTGGCTTGTTTAAAAAGATCTCGTACCCTGGAGGCACCTACTCCTACGAACATTTCAACAAAATCTGATCCTGACAAAGAGAAGAAAGGAACTTTTGCCTCACCAGCTACTGCTTTCGCTAATAAAGTTTTTCCGGTACCGGGAGGTCCTACCAAGAGGGCTCCTTTGGGGATTTTTCCACCGAGTGAAGTGTATTTATCTGGATTCTTTAAGAATTCAACAATTTCTTCAATTTCTTCTTTTGCGCCTTCCAGACCTGCTACATCTTTAAAAGACGTTCTGGTATCTGTCTTTTCGTCAAAAAGTTTCGCTTTTGACTTTCCAATATTAAATATTTGACCACCAGCACCACCAGCACCGCCACCAGACATTCTTCGCATTAAATAAATCCATATACCGATGATTAAAACAAAAGGGAGAATGGTAAAAACCAAGTCCATAAAGACATTAGACTCCTTATCAAATTCTACAATGGTATTGAGAGAATTTTCCTTTTTTAATTCGGTAATTTCATTCTGAAATATTTGAAGGTCACCATAGTCGAGAACATATTGGGGCAATTCTGCCGTGGTCGGAAACAACGGCTTAACAGCAACATCTTTATGCACTTCTTTGGCCAGTGCTTCATCTGTAAGAAATACTTTTGCCTGATTGGTATTCGTGATAATTAAAATCTTTTCTACATCACCAGCACGCAAATATTGCTGCAATTCAGACGTCGTGGTTTTATTGGTGGTAGAAAGACTACCGCTCCCAATGAATTGAAATCCAATAAGCAATATTGCAATTAAACCATAAATCCACCATGAGCTGAATTTTGGTTTTTTTTGTGGGGTATTCGTATCTTTTGCCATTTTTTTTTATTGATTAAAACTACTCTCCACCAAAGTTACCTTGGCATCTCCCCAAAGTCCTTCAATATCATAAAATTCTCTTACCTGTTTCTGAAAAACATGTACAACTACATTGACATAGTCTAGAAGTACCCATTCAGCATTTTCAGAACCTTCAACATGCCAAGGTTTGTCTTTTATGCCTTTACTAACTGATTTCTGAATTGAATTTACGATCGCATTAACTTGCGTGTTGGAAGTACCATTACATATCACAAAGTAGTCACAAACAGTGTTTTCTATTTCTCTAAGGTCTAGTAGATTAGTATCACGTCCTTTAACTTCTTCGATTCCATGTAATATTAAAGCTATTAACTCATCTGCACTAGCATTCTGTTTCTGCATTCAAAATTTTTAGTTTTTACAAAGTTATTATTTTTTTGTTTCTGTAACCATTGTTTTTAACATAACATTGTAGTTGTATAATTAGCTTAATGCCCATGTATATAATCAAAGTTAATGCCACGGACTCCACAAATCTTCATCTTAAAAGATTAATTGCCGATGAGCTATTGAATGATTACACTGTTTTGGTTGCTAAAGAACAGGTGTTGGGTAGGGGGCAAGCTGGCACTAAATGGCTTTCTGAGTCTGGTAAAAACTTAACCTTTAGTGTTTTAAAACAGTTTGAAGGCTATCCTGTAGTATCTCAGTTTATGATTTCTATGGCAACCTCTCTGGCGATTTATGATGCGTTAACAGATTTGAATATTCCTGATTTGGCTATAAAATGGCCTAACGACATTATGTCAGGGAATAATAAAATAGGTGGGATATTAATAGAGAACACCTTGAAAGGAAATTTAATACAGAGGGCTGTTATAGGAGTAGGACTTAACGTAAACCAGGAAATATTTGGAGATTTAACTCAAGTATCTTCATTAAAACTCCTTACGGGAACGGTACACGATTTAGATTTTTTGTTAGTTACTATCTTACAGAAAATGAAAGTAGTTTTTCATAGTCTCGTGAGCAATGACAATGAAGTTATTGAAAAGCGCTATCACAAAGTGCTATATAGAAAAGGCATACCCTCCACATTTGAATTAAATGGTCAACTGGTGCGGGGATGTATACTCGGGGTAGCTGCATCTGGGAAGCTACTTGTAAGATTTAAGGACGCTACAACCCATGAATATGGCCTTAAGGAGATTCGTCTTCAGTATTG
>CBDUCK010000073.1:0-11885 GCA_965365635.1 uncultured Muriicola sp. | reverse complement strand
ACGGACAGGCGGCTGGATATTAAAAAAGGCCCTGTTAACAGGGCCTTTTTTAAGTTAACTTAGGTATTTGTTCTATTTAGCGACATTCACAGATCTTGTTTCTCGGATGACAGTTACTTTTACCTGCCCCGGATACGTCATATCTGTCTGAATCTTCTGAGAAATTTCAAAAGATAATTGCGCTGCTTTTTCATCGCTTACTTTTTCACTTTCCACAATTACACGTAATTCTCTTCCCGCCTGAATGGCATAGGCTTTTTGAACACCCCCAAACCCAAAAGCGATATCTTCTAAGTCTTTTAGTCGTTGTATGTATGAATCTAGTACTTGCCTTCTTGCTCCGGGTCGTGCCCCGCTTATGGCATCACACACCTGAATGATTGGTGATATTAATGTTTTCATTTCTATCTCGTCATGATGGGCTCCTATAGCATTGCAAACTTCTGGTTTCTCACCAAATTTCTCTGCCCACTGCATTCCTAAGATGGCATGTGGTGTTTCTACTTCTGCTTCGGTATTCGGTACTTTTCCTATATCGTGCAAGAGACCGGCTCTTTTTGCCATTTTAGGATTAAGTCCCAGTTCAGCAGCCATTACCCCGCATAGTTTAGCAACCTCACGAGAATGCTGCAACAGGTTTTGTCCATAGGAAGATCTATACTTCATACGCCCAACAGCCTTTATTAATTCCGGATGTAACCCATGAATTCCCAGATCTATTATAGTTCTTTTTCCTATTTCTACAATTTCCTGCTCAATTTGTTTTTCGGTTTTACGAACCACCTCTTCAATTCGGGCCGGATGTATACGCCCGTCTGTTACCAGCTTGTGTAATGATAGTCGGGCTACTTCTCTACGGACCGAATCAAAACAAGAGAGAATAATTGCCTCCGGGGTATCGTCTACGATGATCTCCACTCCGGTTGCGGCTTCTATTGCCCTAATATTGCGCCCTTCGCGTCCTATGATTCTACCTTTAACATCGTCCGATTCCAGATTAAAAACTGAAACACAATTTTCAACTGCCTCTTCGGTACCAATACGCTGAATGGTATTAATAACAATCTTCTTAGCTTCTTGTTCGGCAGTCAATTTCGCTTCTTCCAGCGTAGTCTGCATATAAGTCATAGCCTTTGTCTTGGCTGTTTCCTTCAGCGATTCTAATAACTGGTTAGTGGCATCCTCTGCAGAGAGTCCGGATATAACCTCTAATTGCTGCACCTGACTCTTGTGTAGTTTTTCTAACTCTGTATGTTTTTTCTCATACAGTTCTACCTTATGATCCAGATCTTTGATCTTACTTTCATATTGCTCATTGAGCTTTTTGTTTTTTGCCAATTCACTGCTTACCTGTGATTCCTTGTCACGAGTCCGTTTTTCAGCTTCTCCTATTTTCTTATCCTTATTAATAATTACTTTTTCGTGCTCTGCTTTGAGTTCCAAAAACTTTTCTTTGGCTTGGAATATTTTATCTTTCTTAATATTCTCTCCTTCAGACTGTGCATTCTTAAGAATTATTGCTGCTTCTTTTTTAGCATTACCCACCGTTTTTTTTGCACGTCCTTTTTCTAAAAATTTAGCGATAATAAATCCTAGTAAGAGACCTGCTGCACCGGCTATTAGTATTGTAGTTGTGTCCATTGTTCGTTGTTAATTTAAATATGAGTTAATCTCATATTTGCAAATGATCTACACGTATCAGGTACCATTTGGCACCATAATTAGTGTTTTATTTAGATACTATTTTGGCTCTCTTCAGAAACCCAACAAATAGTATAAAAAAAGCCCACATTGACTGAAGTTTTGTACAAACTCCTAGAAACAGGTTTAGGGCTAACAAATTGATCAAGGATCCTCTACAAGGAGGCCTGCTTTTACAATCTAAACTCACCCTTTTCAAACAAATTAGTGTTGAGTTTGTCAAAAATTAAATACCAATGTGGGCAGTAACTTTATGTATGTTAAAGAACTTATTTTAAACTAAGCTTTGAATTTACCAACTCATCTAGTGCGGTTAAACGCTCAACGACTTCGTTAGTGTCCTCTACTCTATCTATGCCTTTTTGTTCTATTTTTGAGGCAAACTGCAAGGCACACATGGCCAAAACATCTTGTTTGTCTCTTACGGCATAATTCTGCTCAAATTTTTTGGCTAGCTGTTCTATATTTTTAGCTGCTTTACGCAAACCTTCTTCCTGACTTGGATCTATCGTTAAAGGATATACACGATCCGCAATAGAAAGCTTAATTTTTAGCTTATCCGCCATATTATTGAGTTCATTATTCAGATAACTGGGTGATACAATGATCCAATTCCCTAATTAATGTATTTATTTTGAGCTTCGCTTCTTTTTTATTTGTTTCACTGCCCAGCATGGAATTTGCAAGTTTGAGAGACTCATATTTTTCCTCCCATTCTAAGACGGAATTTTTGGTAACATCATGGTCCTCTTTTAAACGGACCAACTCGACTTCCAATTTTCCTTTAGCCTGATTGAGTAATTCTAGCTTGTGTAATAATTTGCTAATCTTATTTTCAAGAGAATCAACAATTTCAACCAATTCACTCATTTGCAAATATCAATGCGTTTCAAACAAAGTTAAGAATCTAAGAACTACTTAGCAATAATTTTCGCAAATATTCCTACACCACTTACCATCTTCATTATGAATGATTTAGAGCTATTCATGTGCTAAATACCTTAAAAAAATGCTCCTCTAACTCAAGAAGTAAGAGCTATTAACTTGCAGCAAATGCTATTAGCTAAAATCAACTTGCAGCCCAGGTCAAAGGTTTGGAACCAGATTTATGATATTTAGAGCAGAAAAGAGTGCTCCTAATTTTATTTTCTTTACAGTTTACTTCCGATTAACTAATTTTGTGTTAATTAAGTTGCTATGAGAAGTTATATAAGTGTCTTACTAATTCTTGTGCCCATACTAGTATTTTGCCAGGGGAATTACCCAGAGGACACCTTCCGATCTCCTTTAGATATTCCTATAATCTTAGCTGGTACCTTTGGAGAATTACGCTCTAATCATTTTCATTCTGGAATCGATATTAAAACTCAACAGCGCCAGGGACTTCCAATATACACTATTGGGGAAGGTACAGTAACACGCATTAAAATATCTCATTGGGGATATGGTAAAGCAATATATATTGCCCATCCTAATGGATATACTTCTGTTTATGCCCACTTGCAAAAATTTTCCCCTGAAATTGAAGCATACATTAAAAAAATACAATACGACAAGAAGTCTTATGAGATCGAAATCTTCCCGGATTATGGCGAACTTAAAATAGAAAAAGATGCACTGATTGCTTACAGTGGAAACACAGGTGGCTCTTCCGGGCCACATTTACATTTTGAAATACGTAGCAGTCTATCCGAAAAACCAACCAACCCCCTCCTCTACGGGCTGGAAGTTAGAGATGCTACCAATCCTACTTTTCAGGCCCTGTATGCCTATCCCCTCTCAGAGAATGCCGTAGTTAATAAGAGTAATGAAAAAATACAAATACCCTTCAGCCGACAAAAAGACGGCTCCTACCTGGCTGAGAGTGTAAGCGCTATTGGTACCATTGGGTTTGGTGTTGCAGCTTATGACAGACAAGATCTTGCTGCCAACCAAAACGGTCTCTTTGCCCTGGAGCAAAAGGTGAATGGAAAAGTATATACAGATATCGATTTTGAAAACTTCAGCTTTTCTGAAACACGGTACATAAACACGCTCATAGATTATGAGCATTTTGCTACATATAAACGAAGAATACAGCGTTGCTTTAAAGTTCCCGGAAATGTATTAAGTATATACAATACGAGTTACAATGAAGGGAAAATTGCAGTTAGGGAAGGTCTTAGTTATACTGTGGAAATACAGATTAAGGACCTTAATGACAATATTTCAACTTTGGTAATCCCTGTTGAAGGGAAAAAAGAACCTATCATCAACAAAAAAAACAGCACTAAAACATCTTCCTATATTGTTGCTTCGAAACCAAATAATTTTGACTTGGGTTTTGCCAAAGTATACTTTCCGGCAGATACTTTCTACGAAGATTTTTACATAGATTTAAAAAATGGTCAGGATACTGTTACTATTCATAACAATAGGATTCCGGCCCATAAAAATTTTACGATCTCCTTTGATACCAGCAAATTTCCGGAGGAAGACTTAAAACAGGCTTTTATTGCAAGACTCGATAATAAACGGCGGCCTAATTATGTTAAAACGTATAAGCGCAACGGAACTTTTACAACCCGAACCCGGAATTTAGGAATGTATACCATAGCGAAAGATACCCTTGCCCCTATAATTCGCCCAAAAAATTTCAAAACAAAACAGTGGCTAACAAATTATCGTTATTTAAGCCTCTATATTGCCGACGATCTTAGCGGTATAAACACCTATAAAGCAACCCTCAACGGAGAGTGGCTTTTAATGGAATACGAGCCAAAAACAAAGACCCTTACCTATAATTTTGACGATAAAATTCTGGACAAAAAGCAGTGTGAGCTAGAAGTGGTGGTAACCGATAATGTCGGTAATTCTACTACCTTTACCAGTAGTTTTTATAGAAATTAAACGTATTGAGGAGTCCCAAAATTATTTTATTCCTATGTGTAATTTGCCCTGTGTTATTTCTTTCCGCACAGTCAGCAACCATTACCGGCATAATATTAGACGAAAGCAACACTCCTTTGTCTAATGTGACTATTACCTCCTCCTTGAGCGGCACGGTTTCAGATGCAAAGGGATTCTACCTTTTAGAAGTAATTGCAGACGAGGAAATTACCATTACCTTCTCACATCTTGGTCATGAAAAAATAGAGTTAAGAGGCCTCATACTCACGACGAATGAGACCTATGCCTTTAGTCCTGTAATGAAGATCAATACTATTCAAATAGACAGTGTAACAGTTACTGCCACCGGCGAAAAAAAAGTAGCAGGCATTGTGACTATAAACCCAACTATTGTTCAAACCATTCCAGGTGCCAACGCGGGAATTGAAAACGTGCTAAAATTACTGCCGGGGGTATTCTCAAATAACGAACTAAGCACGCAGTATGCAGTTCGCGGCGGAAACTACGATGAAAACCTCGTCTATATTAATGATATTGAAGTTTATAGGCCCTTTCTTATACGATCTGGCCAACAGGAAGGTCTTAGCTTTGTGAATAGTGCCATGGCACAACGACTCTACTTCTCAACAGGGGGGTTTGCTGCTACATACGGTGACAAACTATCTTCAGTATTGGATATTCAATACAAAAATCCAACCGATTTTAAACTCCTGTTACAGGGAAGTCTTCTGGGAGGTGGTGCCACGCTAGAGACTCTTTCCGCCAATAAAAGGTTTAGTAGTCTCACAGGGATACGTTACAGAGACAATAGTTTGCTGGTAAATAGTCAACAGACAAAGGCCAATTTTAAACCATCCTTTGGAGACCTGCAAAGTTACCTTACCTACCGTTTTTCAAATACCCTCCATCTTAGTTTCTTGGGGAACCTGGCTTTGAACGATTATAGAAATGAGCCTGTGAGCAGGCAGACCAATTTTGGCACCATATCCAACCCAAAAGCCCTCGTTGTTTTTTATCAGGGGCAAGAAAAAAACATCTATACAACTTCCTTTGGAGCGCTAAAAGCAGATCTATTTTTAAATGACAGCTTACGGCTGAAATTTATTTCATCTGTGTATCATACCATCGAAGAAGAGTATTCTGATGTAATTGCCCAGTACGAATTGGGAGAGGTAGACACAGATTTAAGCAGTGAAAACCTGGGAGAGGTTACCTCTGTCAGAGGCATAGGGTCTCAGTATAGCAGATCTAGAAATGAGCTAGACGCCTTAATATTTACGATAGGTCATAAAGGAGAACAGCGAAAAAATGGAGCTAGTCTGGCATGGGGAATTAAATATGCCCATGAGGACATCAGAGATCAAATCAGAGAATCGGAATTTATAGATTCTGCAGGGTTCTTTATTCGACCTCCTTTGTCAGACTTCATAAACAATGAACCTGCAGAACCATTTAACGCCCCACTTGTTGCCTATGAGTTTATTAACGCTAGAAACACTACTCAAACCAATAGGGTTTCTGCCTTTACACAATATAGCAAAAACACCAACTGGGGTACTCATACCCTTTATTACAATGTGGGTATTCGCGCGCAGTATTGGAGCATTGGCGGCAAGGATATAGCAACTACATCACATGTTATTCTTAGTCCCCGTGCCCAAATTGCTTTGAAACCTAATTGGTCAAAGGATATGCTTTTCCGATTTGCCACAGGATTTTATCAGCAACCTCCTTCGTACCGAGAGTTAAGAAATGCTTTTGGGGAAGTACAGCCACAGGTAAAAGCGCAAAAGTCATTACATTTTCTCATTGGCAACGACTATAGTTTTAAGTTATGGAAACGTCCTTTTTCTTTGGTAAGCGAAGCCTACTACAAAAGACTTAGCGATGTAAATACCTATACCTTAGAGGATGTGCGTTTGCGTTATGCCGCAAATAACAATGCAAAAGCCTATGCGTATGGCATGGATCTGCGCCTGTATGGTGCCTTTGTTCCAGGTACAGAATCCTGGGTTAGCCTTGGCTATCTTAAAACGGAGGAAAGCATTGATGACAGAGGTTATATTTCGCGCCCAACAGACCAGCGAATAAAACTGGGTATTCTTTTCCAGGACTATGTTCCAAACATTCCTAGTCTGAAAATGTATTTGAATATGGTCTACAGTACAGGTGTACCCGGTGGATCCCCTAGTTATGCCGATCCCTATATATTTCAGAATAGATTAAGAGATTATAAACGTGCTGATTTGGGAATTTCTCATATTTTTGTAGACATCAATAACAGATTTCCAGAAAAACACTGGTTACACCGGTTTGAAGAATTGCAGGTAGGCTTTGAAATATTCAACCTTTTTAACAATCAAAATTCAATTACTAATACCTGGGTAAGAGATGTGGATAGTAAACAACAGTTTGCTGTTCCTAATTTTATGACATCGCGTGTTTTGAATATAAAATTACAGATGCGCTTTTAATGTCCTAACATCATGAAAAAAATTCTTTTTAGTCTTTGCTTTTTTATGCTCGTGTCAGCATACGCGCAAAAAAATATATATGAAAGTGATAAGTTTGACATACTTAGCCAAAACCATGAGGTTTTAGCAATAATCCCATTTTTTACCAAGTTAGATCTAAAAGAAGAATTTTCTGGTAAGGATCTTAATCAATTGGAACAAAGAGAAGGATACGCTGTTCAGGATGCCCTTGAAACCTATTTTGGGCGGGGGAAAAAAAAGAAAAAGTTCACTGTAGATTTTCAGAATATAAAGAATACGAATGCCATTCTTGCTCAAAACAATATCACCTATAGAAATATAGACACCTATACCATAAAACAGTTGAGTGAAATTCTCTCCGTTGATGGCATCGTCAGTGGAAATTTAGATGTTAATATTTTACTTTCTGAAGGCATCCCATCTAGTTTTGACTTTATGGATTACATTCTTGGAGATGCCAACTACGGCCGTATCGGCATAAAAGTTAGTGATGGAAAAACAGGAAAACTACTTTGGAAATACGAGAAGGTGATCAATAAAAAGTCGGGTAGAAACACAACAGATCTTATAGATCGTATGATGAAAAGAGCCACAAGAAAATTTCCATATGATAAAGAGCGCTAAGTTGTTACTGTAGCGGGTTGGTCTTTCGTAAAATCTTTTAGTACCTCTACAACAAAATCTATTTCTTCTTTGGTATTATAAAATGAGAAAGAAAAACGAAGCGAAGGTTTTTTAAGCTCCTCTTCTGAAAGTATTTCTGTTAACACATGCGAACCTGCATTACTTCCCGATTGGCATGCACTTCCTTTAGAACAAGCAATTCCTTTTATATCTAAATGAAATAAGAGCATAAGTGCTTTCTGTTGAGAAATAGGCAAGCGAACATTAACCAACGTGTAGGTACTTTTATCCATATCTCCGGAATGCCCGTTGAACGTAGCTTCCGGAAATGCTTCCTTTATTTTTTTAATGAAGTACTTTTTAAGTTCTTTTATATAGGCTGTTTCTTCTTCAAGATGCTCATAAGCCAGTACAAACGCTTCTTCCAAGCCCACGATATTATGAAATGACTCTGTGCCAGCTCTGTATCCTCGTTCCTGAGCCCCACCAGCAATCATTGGTTTTAAACCCGTATTCTTTCGGATATATGCAAATCCTATTCCTTTAGGCCCATGAAATTTATGTGCAGCAGCGGTCATAAAATCAATCGGTATACTCTGTACATCCCAGGTGTAATGTCCTATAGATTGAACTGTATCCGAGTGAAAATAAGCATCGTGTTCTTTACAAAGCGCGGCAACTTTTTCAATAGCTATTATATTTCCTATTTCATTATTCACATGCATAAGACTTACCAACTTCTTCGTATCATCTGCCTGTAATAAACGCGCTAAATGGTCCTTTTTGGGGTTTCCAAAATCGTCCAGTTCCAGATATTCAACTTGAATGCCATATTCAGCAATTAAATCTTCCACCGTATGCAGAACGGCATGATGCTCAATTTTAGAAGTAATGATGGTGGTAACACCTAAATCCCTCACAGAACAGCGTAAAATCATATTATCCGCTTCTGTTCCTCCCGAAGTAAAAATAATTTCTGAAGGATGGGCATTAAGGTATTTGGCTATATTTTTTCTTGCCGTTTCTATAGCTGTCTTGGCCGATCTTCCAAATCCATGCGTTGAGGAAGGGTTTCCATAACAATCCGCAAGCGCTCCATGCATTCTGGCAATTACTTCATCGCGTACTCTGGTGGTAGCAGCATTATCGAGATAAACATTTTGCATACTAATTTGTGTTTAGCTAATCCTGTCAAAAATAAAGGAAAATAAGTTAATTTCTTTCAAAAATGGGTTGAAAGATATAGGATTTTACCCGTAATTTACTTTAAATTTGATGCATGAAACGACTCGTATTTATCCTTTTTACAGGTATTTTAATGTCATGTAATGACGGGGATCTGCAAATAGAAAGTATTGATTTTGATACTATTTCAATTCAGACCTGTGAGTCGACTATAACCCTTAGCAGCACCGTTTTCTTCAAATTGAATGGAGAAGAAGCCCTAATTCTGGAGTTAGCTAGCGGTTTATTAAAAAATGAAGTCTCTCAGGATACGATTATAAGCTCACTCCCAGGGGAAAGTAATCTTATCTACCGCCTGTTTACAGGTACCGTAGCTACAGATTATTTTTGCGATGCTATTCCCCCAATAGATCCTACCGTTTTGGAAGAAATAGAAGCATCTGTTGGAGAAGTACTAATTACCACCATACAAAGTCCTACAGATAGCAACCTGTTTGAACATACCATAGAATTAAGGAATATTACCCTTATTAATCAACAAGGAGAGCGAATTACCGATACAAGTATTAGTAATTTCGGAACTATTACCACCAGTTTATAAGGTCTCTTTTGTGTTTTGATGGATATAAATCTCCGTAGCTCCTAACCCATACTTTTGAAAATCAGCATCATAGTATGAGATATTGGGATACCGTTTAAAAAGATAAAACAGTTCTTCCTTTAGCACGCCAGCCCCTACGCCGTGTATAAAAACTACTTTCTGAATTTTCTTGTTCATTGCAAACTCCAACTGCCTTTTGGCTGTTGTTATCTGCACATTCAGCATGTCAAAATTAGACATTCCACGAGTAGAGGGTACTAAATGGTGAATATGGAGGTCAACTTCCATTTTTGGAATATTGCGCTCTTTAGGTTTTACTAGTGGTCTATGCTTTTTCTTTGTGGCTTCTTTTTCTGATTTAATTTGGGCTACATCAAAGTTGGTCACTTTAAAATGATCATCCTTTCGAAGGGGTATTAGTTCAGCAGGCGCATACGTTAACTCAAAACCTTCATCTGTTGTAATAGTGATGGTATTTTCTAAAATTCGTAAAACCGTCCCGGTCAAATTATCATCGAGTACAGCAACCCGGTCCCCTTCTTTAAATGCGTTCATTACGTAACAATCCTTTTCTTTTTGAAAATAGCTACTGCAATGTAACTATAAATACACACCAAGTGCAGTAAATACCTCGTTGAAATCAATTTTTCATAGATTTTGTTCATAACGGGCCCATCCATGGTAACGAGGCAAAATTTGTAGGCCAATTTGTTTTCATTCCTTAAAATTAATAGTATTTTTCGGGTATGCAATAATAGGAAATGTCAACAAACCTCGTCGTATTTATTCTAGCGTTAAAGGACTACATGCTGCCTTGTTTAAGCAAGCAAATATTGGGGGTTGAATGTCCAGGGTGCGGAATGCAGCGGTCGGTGGCCTTCTTACTGCAAGGTGAGTTTTTAGCGGCTTTTAAAATGTATCCTGCAATTTATACAATCATTGGCTTGTTTGGTTTTCTTGCGTTCGATTATTTTATGAAAGTAAAATATGCTAACAAAATAAGTATCACTTTGATGATTGCGAGTGTCTTATTAATCCTAACCAATTTTATTTTAAAATTAATTTAACCAAACAATTAACCATGGAGCAACAAAAACTTCCAAATGTAACCATCGCGATCGTATTAGCCATCTTGTCTTATTTGTGCTGCTGTTTTTATGGGATACCTGCCATAATTATGTCTGGGATAGGACTTTATTTGGTAAAAAGAGACGAAAAAACATATTACGAAAATCCTGAAAACTATTCTAACTTCAGTCAATTAAAGACAGCAAAAATCCTCACAATTATAGGATTAGTGCTAGGTATTTTATTTTTGTTGTATGTAATTTATTCCATTCAGGCTATGGGAGGCTGGGAAGCAGCCATGGAAAAATCTCAGGAGATGATGGAACAATGGGGGATAGAAGAATAAAACTTAACAACCAGAAAATATGAATCAACAATCACTACCCGGAGCAAGCAATGCGCTCACTATGGGCATTTTATCTATTGTAGGCACATTGATTTGCTGTGGCCCCTTTGGTATTATTTTTAGTATCCTAGGACTCAACAGCGCCAAAAAAGCGGAACTCCTTTACAATGAAAATCCAGGAATGTATAGCGGTTACGAAAATGTAAAAACCGGACGGATATTATCTTATATAGGCCTTGGATTAGCAGTAATTGGGCTGGTACTCCTTATTATATACTTCGGAATCATTATTGCTTTTATATCTACCGCAGAGTTTAATAACTTTTAGAAATATATTACCTCGAATAAAAAACCCCCGAAGTTTCTTCGGGGGTTTTTTAACTTAAAGAGTTAATTGGCTACTTCACTCATAAATTTTAGACGGTACAATCGAAGTTCTTCATCTTCATAATCCCCGTCAAACTCTTTAAGTGCTTCTTCAATATCATCTGTTTCAGCTTCAATAAAATAATCATGAATTTCTTCTTGCTGATCTTCATCTAATATTTCGTCTACCCAATATTGAATATTGAGCTTAGTGCCACTAAATACAATGAGTTCCATTTCTTTAACCAGTTCTTTAATCTCCAGACCTTTTGCCGACGCAATATCATCCAATGGCAGCTTACGATCAACATTTTGAATAATATATAATTTTAACCCCGAATTAGCTCCCGTACTTTTAACGACAAGATCATCCGGACGTATAATATCATTTTCTTCAACATAGGAAGCTATATATTTTAAAAAGGGGGCTCCATATTTTTTCGCCTTACCCTCCCCTACACCATATATAGTAATGAGCTCCTCCATTGTAATCGGGTATTTTAATGCCATGTTATCAAGGGATGGGTCTTGAAATATAACAAATGGGGGGACATCCAATTTTTTTGCCTCACTCTTACGAAGATTCTTAAGTTGCTTCAATAAGTTTTCA
>CBDUCK010000072.1:0-12119 GCA_965365635.1 uncultured Muriicola sp. | reverse complement strand
AATAATTATACTGCGTTTCAAATTACTCTTCTAGAATAACACCGTCCGCAATAACGCTATAGGTTCTTTTTGGCGTTGTAATAGTTGCGATAGCCTCGGCAGATTGCCCTCCATCTTCAGCAAAATGTTGTTGATCCTCAATGCTCATTTCATCAATAAAAGCCAGACCATTAATGACCACTTCTTTACCAGCCAGGTCTTTCGGGACAAAAAAACCATAGTCTTTAAAAGTTACCATAGTTTCCTCACCATTTTCCAATGCTACTTTCATCCAGCATCCTTTGGCCTTACAAACTTCGGTAACCGTTCCATGAAAGGTAGTTTGGAGTGTATCTGAACCCGCAAGATTTTTAAATTCTTCATACAGAAGTGTCGTTGTTGTTGCGACTTCTGAATTAAATTCCTCCCCAAAAAAGCTGTAGTTAGCTGTAATACTGCTTTCTTCCTTTACGGCTTCTTCTTTAGGCTGTTCTTTGCAGCTACTTATTACTGCAAAAATGACAAGTAAAATGTTAAATCCTTTCATATCCTTTAATATTTATAAAGAGACCACAAAACTGAGGATTTTTAGGCAAAAAAAGAAGTATCAACTAGGTATAAATGTTTAATTTTGACTAGTTAAAAAGCAAGGAATGGATACCACGGTTACAAACATTATTGTTGAAAAAGTAAAAACCTCCAGAATTAACGAGGTAGATTTTAGTGATTTACCCTTTGGAAAGGTGTATTCGGATCATATGCTTATTTGCGATTTTATGAATGGCGAATGGCAAACTCCCCGAATTATTCCCTATCAGGGAATTACATTAGATCCTGCAGCCAAAATATTCCATTACGGACAATCTGTCTTTGAAGGGATGAAAGCTTATAAAGACAAGGAGGAACGTGTATGGCTTTTTAGACCAGAAGAAAATCAGAGACGACTTAATATCTCCTCCAAAAGAATTGCGATTCCGGAGGTTCCAAAAGAACTATTTATGGAAGGGCTAAAAACCCTATTACAAATAGAAAAAGACTGGATCCCCACGGAAGAAGGAAGTTCTTTATACATTCGACCTTTTATTTTTGCATCTGGAACTGGGCTGCATGCCTCGCCGGCAGATGAATATAAATTTATCATTGCTTGCGCTCCATCCGGTGCTTATTTTTCCGGCAAGTTAAAGGTCTTAATAGAAGAAAAGTATTCTCGTGCTGCCAATGGAGGTGTTGGGTATGCTAAAGCTGGCGGCAACTATGCCGGGCAGTTTTACCCCACGCAACTGGCTGTTGAAAAGGGATACCAGCAAGTGATCTGGACAGATGACAATACGCATGAGTATATAGAGGAAGCCGGAGCGATGAATATTTTTGTTCGAATTAACGACACCCTGGTAACCAGCCCGGTAAGCGATCGGATATTAGACGGAATAACTCGGAAAAGTGTTATCGATATTGCTAAGTCTGAAGGAATTCCTGTGGAAATAAGAAAAATTAGCGTGAAAGAACTAATTGCCGCATCCCAAAATGGTAGTTTAAAAGAAATGTTCGGGGCAGGCACAGCAGCTGTTATTTCACCTATTTCGGGTTTTGGCCATCGGGATAATGATTATGAATTGCCGGAATTAGCAGATACTTACGCAGATAGGATTAAAAAACGTATTACAGATATTCAGTATAACAAAGCACCAGATCCTTTTGGATGGCGTTATCAGGTGGTGTAATAGAACAAAGAGTCCAATGACAAAGAGTACCATAAATTGGTGCTCTTTTTTATTTGTCTAAAATCCTCTTAATATTTGGTTTAAAATAATCTGGCCCTTTTAGAACTTTCCCGTCTTCGCGAAATATTGGCTGACCATTAGCTCCTAATTTGCTCATATTACTGCGTTGAATTTCTTCAAACACCTCTTCAATTATATGTTGCATTCCGTGTTCCAAAATGGTACCACACAAAATATAAAGCATATCGCCAAGTGCATCTGCTACCTCAACCAGATTATTCTCCTCTGCCGCTTCTAAATACTCTTTGTTTTCCTCATCCATCAAGTTAAAACGAAGTGTGTTTTTAGCATTGCCCAGATCTGCCTTAGGGTTTTCAGAAACCCCCAATCCAAATGATTTGTGAAATAGTGCAACGGCATCGATCTTGTTTTTCATGTTCTCCTGTTTTAGATTAGCTTTGTGCTAAAATAAAGAATATGTTCAGCACGGGGCAATTAATTTTTGCAGCATTATTTGTGATCGTTTTTGCGGTAGTTATCGCTTTATCATACAAAAGAGACAAAAAATTACATTCGAAAAATTACAAAGGAGTTAAATGGGTGGGCATCTTCTTTGTCATTTTTATAATTATACTTTTTGTAATTAAACAAATGCTCAAAAATTAACAGTTTTATTGCATTCACCACAAAAATTAATCTTCTTACAACATAAACTGGTTTTCATTCGTATACTATAAGAAAACACGTAATTTTGCGTTATAGTTTCAAATACAACTAATTAATGACAACCTTTTTTACCATTTTTTTTATTCTGGTTATAGTAAATGCCGCACTTTTGATTTTTAGCATTGCTAAAACTGGTTCAAAATCTACAGATTTATCAAAGGATGTTTCAGAATTGTCACAAAACACTATTTATCCTTTAGATTTATCAACTACAGATTACCGAAAAGCAATTTAGATTTCTATCTTTAGGAAATGAAACAGTTATTGCTTGTGTTCCTGGGAGGAGGAATAGGTAGCGGCTTACGTTACGTAATTAGCAAAACACTCAACCCTTATTTTTCTACCTTTTTTATTGGAACTTTTGGCGTCAATATCATTGGATGTCTGCTTATTGGCTTCTTCCTTGGTTTGACCGTTAAAGAAAATTTCCTGACAGAAAATCAACTTCTTTTTATTACCGTAGGTTTTTGCGGAGGTTTTACTACATTTTCTTCTTTTGCCTTTGAAGAGTATTCCCTTCTAAGGGAAGGGCAACTGCTATCTTTTGCCATCTATACGATAAGCAGTATTGTAGTGGGTGTGCTCGCAGTAGTTTTCGGATTATGGCTTTCCAGACTCCTGTAGCCTTTAACCCGGCAAGTAAATCTTCTCCAAATTTCCCCATGCATAAAGTGTATTAGTACTTCTAAAATTTGGAATCACATATTGGTTATTCGACCATTCCTACAACTTCTGTTAAAACCACCCTACAAAAAAAGTAAATAGATATTTTATCCACTATAAAATAACATACCCTTATTTTTTAAGGGTACATTTTATAATAATGATAAAAATTATACAACTTACCCCTTTTTTTTAGGGGGTAAATAATATTTCTATACTTTTGGCCGATCAACAATAAACTAATACAATGAAAAAAGTAGAAGCAATTATCAGAAAATCAAAATTTGATGATGTAAAAAAAGCACTCCATCAAATTGACGTAAACTTCTTTAGTTACTGGGATGTAACCGGAGTTGGAAACGAAAAACAAGGACATGTGTATCGTGGCATATCCTATAGCACCACCGATATACAGCGCAGGTATTTGGAAATCGTTGTTTCCGATGATTTTCTGGAGCGAACTGTCAACACTGTACTCGATGCGGCTTACACAGGAAATGTAGGAGATGGAAAGATCTTCGTTTCAGATGTGATGCAGGCCTACCGAATAAGAACCAAGGAGAACGGTCATGCCGGTATCAACTAAATAAAATAACTAACTACTAATTATTTAAATATGGACGCAGGATTATTTACAGCTAACAATGTATGGATGATGATCTGTACCGCTTTGGTATTCTTTATGCATACAGGCTTTGCATTTTTAGAGATTGGACTTACCAGGCAAAAAAATACGATCAACATCCTTTTTAAGAATATTTTTATCATCACTGTAGGGCTTTTAATGTACTACATAGGAGGTTTTAATCTTATGTATCCGGGATTTGCAGACGGATCTATGGGTATTTTAGATTTTGCCGGATGGGGTATAGCACCTCCCGAAAATGGAATGACACCAGACTACGCTGATGGAGGGTACACCTGGTGGACAGACTTTCTGTTTCAGGGAATGTTTGCTGCCACAGCCGCAACTATTGTTTCGGGAGCCGTAGCAGAACGAATGAAAATAGGGCCATTTATGATCTTTACAATTATTTATGTTGGCCTGGTATATCCTATTGTAGGATCCTGGCAATGGGGTAGTGGATTTTTATCGACCTTAGGAGGTGAAGCAGGAGGAGGATTTTATGATTTTGCAGGTTCAACTTTAGTACACTCTGTAGGTGGTTGGGGAGCCTTAATTGGCATCTATATACTGGGAGCACGTATAGGCAAGTTTGGTGAAGATGGGAAGCCCAAGGCAATTCCTGGACATAACATCCCACTAGCGACTGCCGGGGTACTTATTCTTTGGTTGGGCTGGTTTGGATTTAACGGTGGATCTGTGTTATCTGCCAACCCGGAAAGCACGTCCTTAGTTCTTGTTACCACTAGTTTAGCAGCGGCAGCAGGAGGAGTAGGTTCACTTATACTATCCACAATTCTTTATAAGAATTTAGATCTTACCATGTTCCTTAATGGTATTCTTGGTGGCCTGGTAGGTATTACTGCAGGTGCGGATTTAATGTCCCCCAACGAGGCAGTTCTCATTGGCCTTATAGCAGGACTGATTATTGTATTAGGGGTAGCATTAATCGATAGAATTAGACTGGATGATCCTGTAGGTGCCGTAACAGTTCACCTTATATGTGGAATCTGGGGCACCCTGGCAGTAGGAATCTTTGGAGCCAAAGCCGGAGGTGATCAATTCCTGTATCAGTTGGCCGGTGTAGGGGCAGCAGCAGTTTTCTGCTCACTATCAGCCTTTATTATTTTCTTTACCCTTAAGAAAACGGTTGGAATCCGCGTGTCAAAAGAAGAAGAACTAGATGGTCTGGATCTTCACGAGCACGGTATGGATGCTTATGCAGATTTCAGAATGAACCAACATTAATATAAATGAAAACGGAGCGTTTTGCAGAACGCTCCGTTTAATTACGCTTTCAAACACTTTCAAATACACAATAAATAACATCCTTTATCAAGGAGATTTAAACCATTGAATTATGAAAACGATTTTAAATACAAATTACGTAAAATATTTATTTCTATTTACAGCGATCCTATTAACCTCTTCCACCATTGCGCAGGAAGAAGAAGCAGAAGAAAAAAAGATCAGCATCAGCGGTTCAGTAGATGCCTACTATCAAACAAATTTAAGTGCTTCGGATCAAGTAGCGCAATCCTTTGGGACATCATTTGCAGACGAATTAGGTTTTGCACTTGGTATGGCAAATGTCATTGCTTCGTATGAAGGTGAAACAACAGGTGTAGTTGCCGATTTAACTTTTGGACCAAGAGGAGAATCTGCCACCGGAGGGTATAACTTAAATCAGTTATATGCCTATTGGAATATTTCAGAAGGAACAACCCTTACCATGGGTAGGTTTAATACCTTTCTTGGATATGAGGTAATCTCCCCTGTCGGAAATTTTAACTACAGTACGTCATATATGTTCTCTAATGGTCCTTTCTCACATGTAGGTGTGAAAGCAGACTTCTCTCTCTCAGAAGATTTTAGCTTAATGCTGGCTGTTATGAACGTAACAGATACCAATAATAACCTTACCGGTGTATATTCTCTCGGAGCACAATTGGGCTATTCGGGTCAATACCTTAACTTTTACTACGATGGTGGGGAAGTACTAGGTTTTGAAATAGACTATACTGGTGGTTTTGATCTATCTGAAACATTTTTCCTTGGGATTAATGCAGCGTATGCGGATGATGAAGGTGAAGGATTTTCCGGGGTAGCCTTATACCCGCAATTGGAGACTTCTGATGATTTTACCATTGGACTCAGAGGAGAATATTTCGCAACAAGATCTGATTTTGTTACGGATGATCCCAGTGTATTTGCAACAACACTTACTGGAAGTTATACAGTTGAAAATTTTACAATCAAACCAGAAATTAGATTGGATTCATGGGGAAGCGATGTAGAGCCCTATTTTGATGCTGATGGTGCGCCTTCAAAAAGTCTATCTAGTTTCTTAATCGCAGCGATTTACTCTTTCTAGAGAAAGTCTCATATTAGTTTTGTTTAGTTCGTTGATGAGCCCTGACAGGAGTGTTGGGGCTTTTTACGTCCTATTTATTTCTTAAATGCCTTTACCCCCGCGTTCACTTCAATTTCCAGGTTATTCACTTGCGGAACTAATGGACATGAATACTTTTTGTTATAGGCACAATACGGATTGTATGCCGTATTAAAATCGATAAGCAAGGTTTCCCCGGACGGAATACTTAAATCTATATACCTTCCTCCACCGTACGTTTCTTTTCCATTTGTAGCATCCGTAAAAGGAAGAAAAAGATACTCCTCAAAACCGGTTTCCTGTTTTAGTTCAATTGTTTGATACACCTCTAATTGAAACTTCCTCCCTTTCAGTTCAAAATACGCGATACCAAAGACCACTTCTTCTGACTCTCTCTCCGTATTGGTGGGCATTAAAAAAGGCTGTGCCTCAGGAGTTCTGACCAATTTGGCCAGTACCTGATAGGCCGTATCTGGCTCAAAAAAATCGAGGCCTTCGAAATCCTTACGAAACCTGTCTGGCAAGGGAGAAGTTTCCGGGTTCTTAAATTCCGCATTCAGATTTTCTTGAAACTCCAGGATAGCTGCCTCGCTTTTTGAAATGGTACCCACCTTTGATTCCGGGACCTCATCATGGAATTTCTTTCCATCCTTGCAATTTTGCAGCCCCAGAAAAAGAATACATACTAAATAAACAAGTGTAGATCGTTGCATCTGTTTTGAATTTAACATCAAAAATACAACATCGCCCTATTTTGGGTAGATTTGTTCCTGATTAATAAGATTTCCCTGGTTGAGAATCAGCATAACACAGCTCCTATTTTAGGCTATGAAAATGATCTACACATCCTACATGAATTCATTCCGGGGACTTTCCAGGGAAATATGGTGGTTGGCGCTAATTACATTCATCAACAGGGCCGGAACCATGGTAATTCCATTTTTGTCGTTGTATCTCACCCAAGATCTTGGATTTACGCTGGAAAACGTAGGGATTATCATGACCTGTTTTGGTATCGGGTCGCTAATAGGATCATGGGTTGGTGGTAAATTAACAGATGTATTTGGGTACTATAAGGTGATGCTTATTAGTCTGCTCCTCACCGGTTTACTTTTTTTTTGGATTCAGGTACTCACATCGTTCATAGGGGTATGCATTGGAGTTCTTATACTTATGTCTGTAGCCGATGCCTTTAGACCAGCCGCTTTGGTGGCTTTGAGCGCTTATAGCAAACAAGAAAACAAAACCAGGTCTGTTACCCTGATACGATTAGCTATTAATTTAGGATTCTCTGCAGGACCTGCACTGGGCGGACTTATTATTGCTTCGATAGGTTATTACGGTTTATTTTGGATAGATGGTTTCACCTGTATCCTGGCGGGAATTTTATTGCTCTTTGTACTACATCCAAAGAAAGCCCGTGAAATTGATACGCTTCAAAAGATAGCTAATCCTGTATCGGCCTACCGGGACAGACCCTATATGCTTTTCATAGGGGCTTTAGTCCTATTCGGTTTTATTTTTGTGCAGTATTTCTCTACCATCCCCATATATTACAATGAAGTTCGTGCGTTGAGCGAAGTAGAGATTGGTTTGTTACTGGGCATGAATGGGTTCATCATCTTTACTTTTGAAATGCCCCTCATTAAGTATATGGAAACGCGTTCTTTTTCAAAAATAACTCATGTTATATTTGGTCTGGCACTTGTTATTTTAAGTTTTATCTTTTTAAATATTGGCAGCTGGACAGGCACTTTGGTACTGGGTATGATCCTAATGACGCTGGGGGAAATGATCGCCTTCCCCTTTTCCAATGCCTTCGCTATGGATAGATCCCGAAGAGGAAAGCAGGGAGAGTACATGGCCTTATACAGCATTTCCTTTTCTATCTCCCATATATTTGCGCATAACTCTGGTATGTTATCTATATCATATCTCGGGTTTGAGGCTACATGGTACGGTGCTGCACTTATTGGCTTAGTTGGTATTATGTTACTTTTGGGGTTGAAGCGAATGATGCGGATAAAATCAAATTAGTAAAATAAATGAACAAACTCTGTTACATATTTTGGATTGGACTTGTGGTCTACAGTTGCGTAGAACCAAAGAAAAATGTAGTGGCCAACAACAGCACTGCCCAAGTACCTATTCCCCTGGCACCCAACCGGTACAATGTTGCTTTTCTTATCATGGAAGGCACCTACAATACCGAATACACAGCACCTTACGATATCTTTCAGCATACGCAATACCGAGACAATATAAAGGCCATGAACACATTTACTGTGGCAAACACCTTAGAACCGGTCAGAACATTTGAAGGTATCCGTGTGTTACCAGATTTTGATTATACGCAACCCAATCTTCCACCCATCGATATTCTGGTAGTTCCAAGTGCGGAGCATCATTTAGATTCGGATCTAAAAGATACTATTATGCTGAATTTTGTAAAACATACAGCAAAAAAAGCGCTCTATGTCACTTCGCATTGTGATGGAGCTTTTGTACTCGCCAAAGCGGGGTTGTTAGATTCTGTAGCGTCTACTACCTTCCCAAGTGATGTGGCTACCTATAAAAAAATGTTTCCACAACTGAAGGTTAAAGACAGTGTATTATTTGTTCATGATGGTAAATACATCACCTCCGCAGGCGGAGCAAAAAGTTTTGAAGCAGCGCTTTACCTATGTGAAGTATTGTATGGAAAAGAAATTGCCGTTTCTTTAGCAAAAGGGTTGGTTATTGATTGGGATATTACAACGGTTCCTTCGATTATTCCTCAATAATGTCGTACCGGGCACCTTGCAAGTATTTAGCTACTATGTTGTTAAACTCGGGCGTAATCCTAAATAAAGCGGTATGTTCTAGTGCATACAATTCTGTAGTATTTGTATACCCGTTTTTTAACAACTCTTCCAGGTAAAACAAGGCTGTGCCAAAATCTTCATGTTTGGCACTATCTGAAATTATACTCAAATAATTATCGTATTCTTTAGGAGCTGTAATAGTTTTAACCATCCAGAGAAAACTTAGCGCTTCCTCATTCACCGGGTCCTGAAAAAGTTCCAGATCAATATTATCTTCAATTAATGCATTTAGAAATCCTAACAAGCGCTCCCCCATTTCTCTTTCAAGCGGCTCGGGAGAAGCCAGATGCTTTTTAATTACACTCATTTGATAATTCCACCACCCTAAGTTATTGTAGTTTAAAGTAAGAACGTCATCATTTAAGTTGTAACCAAACTCACCTCTAATAAAATATTCCCGTGTAAAATATTTTCGCTCTTTCCGATTCTGAAGAATATACCGTTTATCCTTTGCAAGTGCTTTTTTCCGGTTCTTGAGCTGATTCAAATCAACCAAGCCTTTAAATTTTAAAAGCATCTCATCAGCCAAATCTACTGCTCCGGAGATGTTATTTTTACTGATAAGATCATTGATCTCAGAATATTCCTTATTGAATATATGTGTTATATAGGCAGAATCTTTTTGAACAACACCTTTCTTCATGGCTTTTAACGTAAACATTTCAAGACCTTTTTTTAAATAGCGCTTGTCTGGCCATTCCTGACCGCCATCGAAAGTCATCAAATAATTATCAAAAAAAACTTGTCTTCCTACATCTTTCTGAGTCGTTAAACTTCTCCCTGTGGCAGCTATCATTTCCGTGTAGTTAAAATCGGATCTACCTACAATACCAATAAACATAAAAGGTTTCTTCTGATCTATTAATTCCATATATGGTAAGGCAGAACCACAAGACAATACTCCCTCCACAGGTTTAATAATAGAGGGTACCAAGGCTGCAAATTTAGCCCCACCGGCAAACCCTGCAGTATAGGTACGTTCCTTATGAATCGCTAACATGCTGTTTACCTTGTTTATCAAACGACTCATTATCAGCATGTTATCTGTAATGGAAAGACTATCGTGAATGTTATTGGATGCTGCTAAAATATACCCTTGCTCTTCAGCCGCTTCCATGAACATGCTGAGGACCTGCCTAGCTCTTCCTTTCATATCTATTGGCAACAATACAGGCCAATTCACAGAACTGTCATAAGTGGTTGGAAGATAGATCGCAAAACTTTCTCCAATAGAATCATTTACCATCATCAGGTCTTGCACTATCCCCTTTTTTATAACAATTTCTTGGGAATAACTAGCGTATAGACAACTTACAGTAAGTAATAAAAGAAGAATTAATTTTTTTTTCATAGAAAATAGTTCCTCAAAAATCTGGCCAAAAATTTATAATTGATATTCAATAAATGGATTTACTACACATAACTGGTTCTAAGTCTAAGATACGTATGTTTCCATAATATATTTCATCTAAAAATAAAAACCATTGATTGGCATTCATTACACTTTCCTTTTTTTGATAGGGGCATCGGCTACTACATCTGACAAAATAATATGCGTCCTTGTCTCTCCATACAAGATGAGTCTGTCAATAAATTGTTCTAAATGAAATTGATCTCGTAGCACCACTTCCATGATGATATTTTCATTCCCTGTTATGCGATAACAATTTACGACCTCGTCTAACTTAACCACCATATCCAAAAATGGTTTTAACTTACCCATAAATGCTTTCAATGTAATGATTGCCTTTAATTGGTACCCTGCCAAAGCATGGGATACACGAGTGTTGTACCCTTCTATGATGCCCATATCCTCCATCTTCTTTACACGCTCGGCTACTGCTGGTGGGGTTAGCCCTACTTTTCGACCTATGCTCGCAAATGATTCCCGAGAATTCTCCTGTAAAGATTGTAATATTCCCCAGTTGAGTTGATCTATAGTGGTTTTCAAATTTTTTAACTATTTATTAATTATAATATAAAGCTAAATTAAGCATTTGCTTTATAATCCAAAGAGATTCTTTGAAAATAGCACGTAATTTTAAAGTAATAAAAAGCTGAGAAAGAAAAAATGTCCTATAATCATCTTGGATCGTTACCGGTCTATAAAAAAGCATTGGAATTATGCAATGTAAGCAAGGAACTGGCGTCCTACGTTTCCTACAACAAAAACATGCTTACCCTTTACCAATCGAAGAGTCTCAGAGATCATATTGCTGATTCACTAATGACCGATGCCGTTTTAATTCCACAGCAAATTGCCCGGGCAGAAACATCGGAATCTATGGACGATCGTATAAAGAGCGCCACTTTTATTGGCATCATGATCCGAAATATTAATTCCTATTGTAACGGCCTGGAGAATGACGGGGTTCGGGAAAAGGAATATCTAAACATTCTTCGCAGTGAGATTCGAATTTTTAGAAGATCTTTTAAAAAATGGCGAAAGTCTATTCATAACTACGGACGTCATACAGATACCTGGAATTTCAATGACTACCTGGGGTAGCTATCCCTTCTCCATAGATTTTTAAGCCAGTATTAATTTAGCTTTACGATGGCGTTTCCGCCTTACATATTACGTCTATACTGTCCTCCTACTTCAAACAAGGACTGCGTAATTTGACCCAAAGAACAGTATTTGGATACTTCCATTAATTTTTCAAAAATATTCTCATTCTTTACCGCACTCTCTTTTAATTGTTGCAAGGCACTTTCCGCATGCTCTTTATTATGAAGCTTCAGCGAACGAAGCGATTCTAATTGCACTTGTTTTTCCTCTTCTGTAGCCCTAATAACTTCTACAGGCAGTATGGTAGGAGATCCTTTAGAACTTAAGAAGGTATTTACACCAATAATAGGAAACTCCCCGGTATGCTTTAACGTTTCATAATACAGGCTTTCCTCCTGAATTTTAGAGCGTTGGTACATGGTTTCCATTGCGCCCAATACCCCTCCTCTTTCCGTGATTCTATCGAACTCCAACAAAACAGCCTCTTCTACCAATTCTGTTAACTCTTCTATAATAAAGGATCCCTGTAATGGATTTTCATTCTTAGTGAGTCCTAATTCTTTATTTATGATCAGCTGAATTGCCATGGCACGCCGCACAGATTCCTCTGTAGGAGTTGTTATTGCCTCATCATACG
>CBDUCK010000071.1:0-12131 GCA_965365635.1 uncultured Muriicola sp. | reverse complement strand
CAATAACATAGATGCCTTGCTCTAAAAGCATATCCGCCATCTTTTGTGAAAGCTTGGCATCGTATAGCATTACAGGGACTATGGCAGAATCCCCATCAATGATATCGAACCCGGCATTTTTCATACCTTTTTTAAAATACGCCGTGTTTTTTTCTAATTTGTCTCGTAAAGAAGTATCCTTATCTAACATTTCAAAAACCTTGATGGAAGCACCCACTATAGTAGGTGCGAGCGAATTGGAGAACAAATACGGCCTAGAACGCTGCCTTAACAGCTCAATAATTTCTTTTTTGCCTGTCGTATAGCCGCCCATAGCGCCTCCCAGGGCTTTCCCCAACGTGCCCGTAATGATATCTATCCTGTTCATTACTCCCTTTTCTTCTAGGGTGCCACGGCCGGTAGGGCCTATGAATCCTGTGGCATGGCATTCATCGATCATTACCATGGCTTCATATTTATCTGCCAAGTCACAAATATGATCTAGGGGCGCTACTAATCCGTCCATAGAAAAAACACCATCGGTTACTATAATCTTAAACCGCGCATTATCCTTGTTAGCCTGAATTAACTGCTTTTCTAGATCTTCCATGTCGCTGTTGGCATATCTGTAGCGTTTTGCTTTGCATAAGCGCACCCCATCTATTATGGAAGCATGATTCAGAGAATCTGAAATGATGGCATCTTCTGCAGTAAATAACGGTTCGAACACGCCGCCATTGGCATCAAAGGCCGCTGCATAAAGAATGGTGTCTTCTGTGTCGTAGAAAGATGCTATTTTCTCTTCAAGTTCTTTATGGATGTCCTGAGTTCCACAGATGAACCTTACAGAAGACATTCCAAAGCCATGGGAATCTAATGTATCCTTGGCGGCTTTGATTACTTCCGGGTGGGATGACAGGCCTAAATAGTTGTTAGAACAAAAATTGATGACTTCCTGGCCTGTAGCTATTTTGATCACAGCCCCCTGAGGAGAAGTAATAACACGTTCCTTTTTGAAGAGTCCTGCATCTTCTATATCTCTAAGCTCTTTTTCCAAATGCTCCTTAATATTCTTGTACATAGTATAATTAAATAAATTCTGGTGTTATGTGTTCATTTATATAAACAATGACTTTATTTTTGATTGTAAACCCCATGGCACGTAAAGCATCTGCATAGGCCATTAGCTGGATTTTGTGTGATGGGGCAGCTTTACCAGTCTTATAGTCTATAATACTCACATTCTTGCCTTTAAAGGATAGACGATCTGGTCGCAAAATTACCCCATTTTTACTTATAATGGTATGTTCGTTTTTAACTTCAATATCATCAGCATAAAAAGGAATCAATTCAGGGTGAGTTACTATTTTCTGAATTTTGTTATGATACACGTTTTTTTCTGAGGCAGGGAGATCACCATGGTGTATCAGGGTTTCTATTGTGGGTGCTATATCACGGGCATATGAAATGAAACTCATTGTATAATGGATAAGATTTCCCTGGGTTAGAGAAGTTTCGCGCGTTGTTCCCCATAATTCTCCCAATTGCGTGCTTATTTGCAGATTGGGATTGTTTTTGGTCGTATATATATAAGGTATAGTTTCTTGAGTCGCCATTGCTTCTTTTATTTCGGAAGCGTCGTCTAAGTTTCCAAAATAATAGCTCATTTTATCTTCATCCCAGAGATGTTTCTCCTTCAGGTAATGGATAAAAAGCCCTGAATAGTAGTTTGGTTTGTGTTCGCCCTTGGAAGTAAGATCTTTTTCTGAAATTATAAAGAGACCCTTTATAGCCCTGGTTAGCGCTACGTATAAGAGATTAAAGGCGTCTAGCTCCATCTTGTGTTGTTCTTCTTCATAAAGTGCTGCTGCTGCATCATTATAATGAACCATTTCTTTTTTCTTATTTACAAGAACGTCTGTAAAACCAGTAAGCATGTCTTCAGGTACCGGCACCCACAGCTTGGGGTCTCTTTCTTCGTAAATATAGGTGTTCGCATAGGGGAATATTACAACAGGAAATTCTAGACCCTTAGCTTTGTGAATGGTCATTAACTGTACTGCATCAGCATTTTCCGGTGCAGGAATACTTAAACTCCCTTTTTTCTTTTCCCAGTATGCCATAAATGTGCTTAATCCGGCATCTTTATGAAGCTCTGTATCTAGTACCTCATCCATAAAATAGGTTATATAGGCATTAGAACTATCTATTAAATTAAATTGTTTGATAGCGTACTCGAAGCCATCATAAATTGAAAGACTTTTAAAATGGAAAAAATCAAAATTGTATTCCTTTAAGAGATATGAATCTAACTGGGTTAGACTTTTTTGAATAAAGTGATGCTTTTCATCCTCCGAAGAACTTAAGTAATAGAGAATTTCATAGGTGATATTTAAATCAGTAGGGAAATGAATGTAATAGAGTAGATTCATAAGAAACCGAATAGCTTCATTAGTATTAAGCAGTAACGTTTCTGATGAAATCATAGGAATTTTATGCGAGGTAAGATATTCTGCCAATAAAACACCGTGTTTTTTCTTGCGAACTAAAATGCAGATATCCCCGTAATTAAAATGCTTTCCTTGTGCTTCTCTAATACAGGCCGCAACTTCTTCACAATAGGCCAGGTCCTTATCTGCTTCTTGATTGGCTATGAAATTAATTCGAACCAGACCTCCCGCCTTTGCCGTGTTCCCTTGTTGATTCCCTTCTACAAACAATTCATTGTACATGGCGTTGTTTAGAAATGGACTTGTAGAAGTAAAGAAATCATTGTTGAAGGATACTATTTCTTTATAACTCCGGAAATTGGTTTCAAGATTTTTTGTTTCAGGAATAATTTTAAAAGGGTTTTCGAGGTTGGTTATCAGGTTTAAAAATTGTTCTGATCTACCACCCCGCCATCTATAAATAGCTTGTTTGGCATCGCCAACCAGAAATAAACTACCACGGTTTCCTTGCAGGTCCTCACTTTGCAACGCATTATCTATGAGCGGCACCAAATTGTTCCATTGCAGCAACGAAGTGTCCTGAAATTCATCTATAAAGTAATGTCTGTATTTTTCACCCAGGCGTTCATATATAAATGGGGCGGGTTGATTTTTAATTTCATTGGAAATAAGGGTATTAAATGAAGATATAGGCAGTTGGTCCCTTTCTGCCATTAACAGGTCTATTTCATTTTGAAGGGCATTTAAAACGGTAAGAGGTACAATATTGCCATAAATGTTTTTTAGAAAGGAATGCCTGTAAAAACTATTCTTAATGTCTTCAAAACTTGAAAGAAATTGGCGCATTAAAGAATCAATAATTAATTTGGTCTCATCTTTACAGGTTTTGTTATACAAAGGATCTTTGCCAAAATTCTGTTTCCATAATGCATTGAAATCTATAGCACCGGGCTGTTCCAGAATCTTCAGCATAAACTTTGGAAAATACCCGGACTTAAAATCGCCAACAATCAAATGATTCATTTCCATTAATTGCAGAATATTTTCTGCTTGGGCTTTCATGTCAGACTCCAATTGTACTACTGTCTTTGAAATATACTTTTGAAGATCTAAAAAAGAGTCAATTTCTTTAGTGCTCAGTTCTTTAATAAAATTAAAATGAGTTTCATTAAAGAGCATTTTTCCTACCTTATTAAGGTCGATGGCGATATTCCAACTCTTGTAATCATCTATTTTTTCCAGGGCAAAATCCACCAAAATTTTGGTTAGGTGGGGTTTGGTCCCTGCATGTGCTATTAGACGTTCTACCGCTTCATCCAAAAGAAGATCGGTATCTAGTATAACCTCAAAATTTTGCGGAAGTTTCAGGTCTTTAGCAAATGTCCGAAGTAACCGGTGGTTAAATTTATCTATAGTAGAGATATCAAAAAAGGCATAGTTGTGAAGAATTTCTTTTAATGACTTCTTTGATTTTTGTCTTATTGCTGCTTCGTCTAATTGAAGTTCTTCCGATAGTTGTAAAAAAAGCGCGGAATCTTTAAGAGATATTTCCGGGTTAGCAAATACGTACAAACTATCCAGGATACGCTCTTTCATTTCATTTACCGCTTTGTTGGTAAATGTTATAGCCAATATATTTCTAAAGTTTTGGTTGTTGCCAGTTGTCAGCAAGATTTTTAGATACTCCTTTACAAGCGTAAAGGTCTTGCCAGAGCCAGCAGAAGCATTATAAATAACATAAGGGTTTATAGGCACCGGTTTTTCCTGCAAAATAAGCAATCTTAAAGAGTTCTTAACATATCGTTAGGCGAATATGTTTGTTAAAATCAGTATTTTTGAAGAATACTGAATATTAATCTATAATACAATTAAAAATGGCTTTTGAACTACCAAAATTACCGTACGCATATGACGCTTTAGAGCCCTATGTAGATGCCAGAACCATGGAAATACATCACACAAAACACCACAACGGATACACAACCAAATTAAATGCAGCCATTGAAGGAACCCCTTTGGCATCAAAAAGCATTGAGGAAATTTTAGCAAATATGGATATGTCAAATATGGCTGTTCGTAATAATGGAGGAGGATACTACAATCATGCTTTGTTTTGGGAAATAATGGGTGCCAATGCAGGAGGAGTACCTGCAGGAGAATTAGCCTCAGCAATAAATAATTCGTTTGGATCGTTCGATGCCTTTAAAGAGAAATTTAGCAATGCTGCCGGAACGTTATTCGGATCTGGTTGGGCATGGCTTTGTGTTCAAAAAGGAGGGGCATTAGATATATGTGCTACTCCGAACCAAGACAACCCTTTAATGCCCTCTATTGGCTGTGGGGGAACTCCTATATTAGGACTCGATGTCTGGGAGCATGCCTATTATTTGAATTATCAAAACCGAAGACCAGACTATATTAACGCATTTTACAGTGTTATCAATTGGGAAAAAGTAGCTGAGAATTTCATGGGTGGAAAATAACAACCTCCCTGAATCAGAATCTAAAAACCACGACGTGAAAACTTCGTGGTTTTTTGATATAGTCCCAATAGAAAAGGGTGGAGAAGTCTCCACCCTTTTCGTCCCAAATCTTACCATAAACTTAACCTACTTATGCTATGGCAATACTAAATTACTGGTATTGTGAGAAATAACAAAGGAAATTTAAGAAATTCTGGACAAACTTATGAGTATAATGTCCACTCTTAGGACATGTAATTTTGTCTTTTTAGGGTTAAAGGCTTGATCCTCAGAAATAAAAAAGGCAGGATGAATCCTGCCTTTTTTCCCCAAATCTTACCATGAACTTAACCTACTTATGCTATGGTTCTCCAAAAATAGAAGATTGACCCCCGTGGAAAAAAGGTTTTGGACAAACTCCTTTTTAATTGGTTGAAATGCTGTTTGACCCAATAAATGAGTTAATTGCTGAGGAAAAGGACTACAAGATTAAAGAAAATAAAATGAGCTATTCAGAGTGCCGTTAAGTAACATAGGTAAACACATTCATCTTTTGATGTGCATTCTTGTGGTAAAGGTTGCTAATTGATAAGGATAAGATTGCGCTAAATAACTAAATAAAAAAGGTGGAGAAGTCTCCACCTTTTTTGCCCCAAATCTTACCATGAACTTAACCTACTTATGCTATGGCAAGTCTAAAGTAATTGGGTTTCGTTCGGAAAGACCATAAAGCCGATTAAATACATATATTATCGATGAAATGCACATTATGATGTATTTCATCGATGAAATACCTAGTATGCTCGTTGGTTTTTGCCTTCATAAAAATTAATAAAGGCCCTGTTGACGACTTTGTTGCCGCCTGGGGTAGGGTAATTACCTGTAAAGTACCAATCCCCTAAATTTTTAGGACAGGCTGCATGTAAGTTTTCTATCGTTTGATAAATAATTTCCACTTCTGCACGTATATCCGACGGGCTTAATAATTCTCCAATCTTCTGAGATATCTGATCTGCGCTAAAGGGGGCATAAAATTCTTTCACATAGTTAATAATATCTCGGTCTTTCTCATGCAATTGATTGATACATTTTTGATAGATTGCATCTACGACGTTCATAGTTTTATGTTCTTTATGAAGCGCAAGAGCGGCCTTAAAAGCTATGAAATCTTCTAGTTTAGCCATATCTATACCATAACAATCAGGATATCTGATTTGGGGCGCAGAAGAAACCACAATAATTCGTTTGGGTGATAATCTGTCCAGAATACCCAGAATACTGTTTTTGAGTGTTGTACCTCTTACAATACTATCATCTATGATAACCAGATTGTCACCTTTATTTACGGAGCCATATGAAATATCATAAACGTGTGCCACAAGATCGTCCCTGCTGTCATCTTGCGTAATAAATGTCCTCAACTTGGCATCTTTAATAGCAACTTTTTCGATTCGTGGACGCACTTCCAAAATCTTATGAAGTTCCTCACTGGTTATATTAGAACCAGCTGCGAGTATTTGCTCTTCCTTTTTCTTATTTAGGTAATTCTGAGCCTCTTTTACCATACCAAGAAAAGATGTTTCTGCAGTATTTGGGATGTATGAAAAGACCGTGTTCTTTATGTCATGGTCGATAGAGGATAAAATTCTTGGAAAAAGCAGCTTTCCTAATTGCTTTCGTTCCTGGTAGATCTCTTTATCGCTTCCTCTGGAAAAATAGATTCTTTCAAATGAACAAGCTTTTCTTTCTGTGGGGTCTAATATGGCCTCTAGTGAAACATTGCCATTTTTCTTTATAATGATAGCGTGGGCAGGATCGAGTTCTTTTACATCTTCATAGACAACATTAAACACTGTTTGTATAGCGGCTCTTTCTGAGGCTACCACTACTACTTCGTCGTCTTTGTAATAATAAGCCGGTCTAATGCCAGCTGGATCTCTTAAAACGAATGCATCCCCGTGGCCTAATAATCCGGCCATGGCATAACCTCCATCCCAATTTTTGGCTGCCTTCCTCAAAATTCTACCAACCTTGAGGCGTTCAGCAATTAATGGTGAGGCCTCCATTTTATTAAATCCTTCTCTTTTGATCTGTTTGTATAGTTTCGCAACGGCATCATCTAGAAAATGTCCAATTTTTTCCATGACAGTTATGGTATCGGCCATCTCTTTAGGATGTTGTCCCAATTGAATCAAATTGTCGAAAAGCTCGGTAACATTGGTCATGTTAAAATTTCCTGCTACGATCAGATTACGATGCATCCAGTTATTCTGCCTGAGAAACGGATGTACGCTTTCAATGCTATTTTTGCCAAACGTTCCATACCGCACATGTCCTAACAACACTTCTCCAATATATGGAATGTGCTTTTTTTGCAAGGCGGCATCATCTATATATTCAGGGTGATCTTTAAGGGCAGAATTAATGCGGTCATTAATCTGGGCAAAAATGTCTTGAATTGGCTGAGATTGAACCGAACGCACCCTACTCATATAGCGCTCTCCCGGTTTAACATCTAATTTGATGCTCGCAAAACCAGCGCCATCTTGTCCTCTGTTATGCTGTTTTTCCATCATGAGGTACATTTTATTTACCCCATAAAAAGCAGATCCGTATTTCTCCTTATAAAACTCTAAGGGTTTTAGCAGCCTGATTAAGGAAATTCCGCATTCGTGTTTAATTGCGTCACTCATGGTTTAAAACATAAAAAAGCCCCGTAAGTTCAGGGCGTTATTTTAACTCTATATCAAATTGTGTCAATTGTTTAAACTGCTCTAGTCTGCCGCCAATTTCAGTTTTGGACAAATTCGTCATTCTTTCTGTTCCAAATTTTTCTACACAAAAGGAGGCTAAATTAGATCCATGTATGACAGCATTTCTCAAATTGTTGAAAGAAATATTTTCGGTATCTGCGATATATCCTGCAAAACCTCCTGCAAAAGTATCACCAGCCCCGGTTGGATCAAAAATTTCTTCCAGAGGCAGTGCGGGGGCAAAAAATACATTGCCATTATGAAAAAGTAAGGCCCCGTGTTCCCCTTTTTTTATTACTACATATTTAGGCCCCATGGCATGTATGTTTTGAGCTGCCTTAACCAGGGAATATTCGTTTGTTAATTGCCTGGCCTCTTCATCATTAATTGCAAGAACATCGATCTTTTGGATTACCTCCATTAATTCAGGCAGGGTATTATCCATCCAAAAATTCATCGTGTCTAGAACAATTAGCTTGGGTTTAACAGTCATTTGTTCTATGACATTTAACTGCACGCTGGGATGTAAATTGCCAAGCATAACCACATCAGCATCTTTGAAATGATCCGGAACGACAGGATTAAAATTGGCCAAAACATTCAGGTCCGTTATCAGCGTATCCCGGCTATTAAGGTCGTTGTGGTATTTCCCACTCCAGAAAAATGTTTTCCCGTTTTTTACTATTTCGATACCCGAGATATCAACATTTCTATTTTTTAAAAGATCTAAGTATTCCTGAGGAAAGTCATCCCCTACAATAGAAACAATCCCAGATTGCACATCGAATTGGGATGCGGCGAGTCCAATAAAAGTGGCAGCGCCACCTAAAATTTTATCGGTTTTCCCAAAGGGAGTCTCAATTGCGTCAAATGCTACCGTACCGACGATTAAAAGTTTGCCCATGTAAGCCTTCTAATTTCTTGCAAAGATACGGTTTTGAATTTCCCTGAAATGGGAATAGAAAATTAAATAAACAGATTATTTACGACCAAAATCTGCGGGGATTTCTCCCCATGCTTTTGTCTCCCATTTAACTATGGGCGTCTGGTAAGAATTAGATTTTAACCAATGTTCAGCACGTGCTATTAAATCAAATAATGCTTTGTTAGAATTGCTGGGTTGTAGCTTTGTATTGCATTTTTTTTTGCGGATCCAACTCATAGCAGTTCTAGAATCGGTATATATGATACGATCACTTTTGCGTTCTTTTAGGTATGCTAACCCGTGCACAAGGGCCAAAAATTCGCCAATGTTATTTGTTCCTTCAGGAAAGGGTCCTTGCTTAAACAAACATCTTTTTGTTTTTGTATCCACACCCTGATATTCCATCTTCCCCGGATTTCCACTAGATGCGGCATCAACTGAAATAGAATGATAGTTAGGATCTCCAATTTTCAATAGGGCAGATGCAGATAATTCAGAACGTTTATTTTTTTTTCCTTTATAGGCCTCATAGTTACTATTGTAAGCTTCTTGTGCTAAAGAAAGACTTGGAAAAGACATGTATTGGGCTCCCTTTGTGCCTTCAATTTGAGTCTTACACTCGGCCCAGGAATTATAGACACCCGGAACTTTCCCTTTCCAAACAACATAAAATTTCTTCTTCTTAGACATTACTCCTTAAATAAAAGTTGCTCTATGACCTTAGGAAAATGTGCCTGTTCTAATTCCTGTACTTTTTTTGTAATTGTTTCTACAGAGTCTTGTGCTTCTAAAGATGTGCGGTATTGTTTAATTACCGCCCCTTCATCATAATTTTCATTTACATAATGAATGGTAATTCCGGTTTCTTTTTCTTTATTTTCTTTAACCGCCTTGTGCACATGGGCGCCATACATGCCTTTGCCACCGTATTTTGGAAGCAATGCAGGGTGCACATTTATTATTTTGTCAGGAAATTCCCGAACGAGTACCTCGGGCAGTTTCCATAAAAATCCGGCGAGCACTATAACATCGGGATGTAAACACTTTAGGATGTCTAGCACCAAAGAGGACTCGTAAAAACTATACTTGTTAAAGTATAAAATATTGATATCTAGTGAATTGCACCTGTCTATAACATAGGCATTACGGTTGTTGGTAAGCACACAGGAAATAGAAACCTGGGGATGCCCTTTAAAATAGCGCGCAATATTTTCAACATTAGATCCAGAGCCCGATGCGAATAGTACAATGCGTTTCATTTTAAGAGCGCAATGCCGTATTTGTGGTTAGAACCGTTGGTATAGAATAGTAAAATGGTCTTGTGTGCAAAATTCAGAGGCTTTGTTAGAGGTGATATATTTAGAACAGGATTAAATATTTGTTGTGCTAAAGTAATACTCTTGCCATTAAATTTCTTAAATTACCCCACATTTTGGCTTCAAATGGTGTAATTCCACCAAAGTTTTTTATTTTTGCCAACAATTAAAAATTAAAACCAATAAAAATTATGTCAGACATTGCATCAAGAGTAAAAGCAATTATCGTTGATAAGTTAGGGGTAGATGAGAATGAAGTAGTTGCGGAAGCCAGCTTCACTAACGATTTAGGGGCAGATTCATTAGATACTGTTGAGTTGATAATGGAATTTGAAAAGGAATTTGATATCCAAATTCCAGACGATCAAGCAGAAAATATCGCAACAGTAGGCCAGGCTATAAGTTATATCGAAGAGGCTAAATAAGTAATGATATCAGAAACATGATGTAAATTATCCATGTGGTAACCATGCTGCATGGATATTTTTTTTTAATTTTCACGTAGGATAGAATTCAAATAAATTTGGTTCAATGCAATTAAAACGAGTTGTAGTTACTGGTCTTGGCGCTCTAACACCGATTGGAAATACGGTTGAAGAATACTGGGAAGGGCTTAAAAGTGGCAAAAGTGGGTGTGCACCTATAACCTACTATGATACTGAAAAATTCAAAACAAAATTTGCTTGCGAACTAAAGAATTTCAATGCCCAAGATTTTTTTGATAGAAAGGAAGCCAGAAAATTAGATAGGTTTGCACAATATGCACTGGTATCCTCGGACGAGGCCATCATAGATTCTGGTTTGGACCTGGAAACGATAGATAAATTCCGAGTAGGGGTTATTTGGGGAGCAGGAATTGGGGGATTGGAAACTTTTCAGAATGAGGTAATTGCTTTTGCCCAGGGAGATGGGACACCCAGATTTAATCCTTTTTTTATTCCAAAAATGATCGCCGATATCGCCCCTGGAAATATTTCGATTAAGCACGGTTTTATGGGCCCTAATTATACAACGGTATCTGCTTGTGCTTCATCGGCCAATGCCATGATAGACGCTTTGAACTATATTAGACTGGGTCATTGTGATGTTATCGTAACAGGAGGTAGTGAAGCTGCGGTTACCATTGCGGGAATGGGCGGTTTTAATGCAATGCATGCACTTTCTACCAGAAATGAAAGTCCGGAAACAGCTTCAAGACCCTTCGACGCAACCAGAGATGGTTTTGTTCTTGGCGAAGGTGCGGGAGCTTTGATTTTAGAAGAATACGAGCATGCGAAAGCCAGAGGAGCAAAAATATATGCTGAAATTTGTGGTGGAGGAATGTCTAGTGACGCCTATCATATGACAGCACCTCATCCTGAAGGGATAGGGGTAGTTAGGGTGATGCAAAATTGTTTACAGGATGCCGGACTAAAACCTGAAGATGTAGACGCCATTAATACACACGGAACTTCTACCCCATTGGGAGATGTTGCAGAACTAAAGGCCATTACGAAGGTGTTTGGAGACCATGCACCTAATATCAGCATAAATTCAACAAAGTCTATGACGGGCCATCTATTGGGAGCAGCAGGGGCTATCGAAGCCATTTCTTCTATCTTATCTATGGTTCATGGATTAGTTCCTCCTACAATTAACCATGCTGTAGTAGATGAGAATATAGACCCATCATTGAACTTAACCCTGAATAAGGCTCAAAAACGAGAGGTGAATGTTGCAATGAGCAATACATTTGGTTTTGGCGGACATAATGCCTGTGTCATATTTAAGAAAATTGTAGAGTAAAAATGAATTTTCCCTCCAATATATTTAATTCCCATTCTAAAGAAGATGGGGATTTTTTTTTGGGGATCACAAATATTTTGGGCTTTAAGCCAAAGGATATAAAAGTATATAAAAAGGCTTTTCTACACAGATCTGCAAATCAACGAGATGAGCAGGGGAATCCTATGAATTATGAACGGTTAGAGTTTCTTGGCGATGCAATGTTGGGAACTATAATTTCCTTGCATTTGTATAAGGAAGTACCGGCAGGAGATGAGGGGTACCTAACCAAGATGCGGTCAAAAATAGTAAGTAGAAAACACCTAAATGAATTAGGAAAAGATTTAAACCTTATTCACTATGTGGAAAGCAGGATTCCTAAATCTCATTTTGGGGATAATATACACGGAAATGTATTTGAAGCCTTAGTAGGTGCAATATATTTGGATCGTGGCTATAAATACTGCGCTAAATTTATCGAT
>CBDUCK010000070.1:0-12194 GCA_965365635.1 uncultured Muriicola sp. | reverse complement strand
AATTGCATCAGTACAAATTGTTAATTGATTTATACTTCTTTTGATCAGCTCCATTTCATGTGAAATAGCCTTTACATCCGAATTTATATCAACATCTAATTTTTCAAGGATAAATTGCTCTTGTGCATTTTTTTTTCGGTTCTCATTCCAAGTATTGATCTGCAACGCTATCAAGATTCCAATTACCACCAATACAATCTCCCCAATAGCATATTTTATATATTTTCCAGTTTTATTTTTTTCCATGAGGTCAAACCTAATTCGTCTAAAAAACTTAATCATAGTGTCTAAAGATGTTTAGGTTATGTCCGCAAGCGGCTATCTCAACCAAAGGTCTACCAGACCTTTGATTTTGTTTTACAAAATTGAGTTTCGATAATCTAAAGAATTTTATCATTGGTAAAGTTTCACAATAGCTATGTAATTAATCAATCATTTCTTTTAATGTCTTGTAAACTAAGTGTGTTGGAAGGCCAACCACATTGGTGTATGATCCTTGGATCTCCTCTATACCAATTATTCCTAGCCAATCCTGAATTCCATAGCCCCCTGCTTTATCAAAAGGTTGATATGTCTCCACATAAAAACGAATCTCTTCTTCCGAAAGTAGTTTAAATTTCACTCGTGTCTTAGCGTAGACTGTTCTTTTATTTTCTCTGGTTGTAAAGCAGACGGCTGTAATTACCTCGTGCCAGTCATTAGATAATTGTTGGAGCATTTGAACAGCTTCCGTGGTATTCGCTGGTTTAGCTAAAGAGGTTTCATTGTGCCAAACAATGGTATCTGCAGTAATTAGAAGTTCCTTTTCCTTAAGTGTTGGAAACCCTTTGGATTTGAGTTCCGCCAGGTATACAGCAATGGCTGCTCCTGTTAATTCCTGCGGATATACCTCCTGCACAGGCTTCAGTATAACTTCGTAATTTATACCCAGTTCTTCAAAAAATTGTTTTCTTCTGGGGGAGCCCGATGCAAGAATTATCCGATAGGGCGCTAGGGCAACCTTAAGGGGATTGTTAGTCATTCGCTGCGCTAAAATTATCGAACCAATCGCCTTTTACCTTCAGCACTTGTTCTATGACGTCTCTGACGCACCCATCGCCTCCTTTTTTGTGAGAAATGTATTTGGAAATGCTTTTTACCTCCGGAACGGCGTTCTGCGGACAGGTGGGCAGCACTATTCGTTTCATAACAGGAATATCTGGCAGATCATCACCCATATAAAGTACCTCATTTGGTTGAATTCCGTAGCTATCTAAATAATCCTCCAACGCTTCTTCTTTTCTATGGGCATTCATATAGATATCGGTAACTCCAAGGGTTTTCAGTCGTTGCCGCACTCCTTCATTGGTGCCACCCGTAATAATGCATACATTATAACCTTTTTGCAAGGCTGTTTTCAGCGCATAGCCGTCTTTGATACTCATTTTCCGAAGGAGTTCCCCTTCTGTAGTAATGAGGACCGTCCCATCTGTAAATACGCCGTCTACATCAAAAACAAAAGTGCTGATATCTTTAAGTAATTTTTTATAGCTCATCTCCATAGGTGTCTTGAATTGATTGGCTAAGTAAAGCATAAATTTCTTTACTCTTAGTATGGGGTAAAAGTTCTAAATGCTTTTCGATAATGGCAGTGTCTCCTCTTTTAGCCGGACCCGTTTGTGCCTCTAAGGGTGTGCTGGCTTCTATTTTGTGGCTTGTTTCTTTAATTAATGACTCCAGAATTGCAAAAGGGATGGCATTATCTGCACATATTTTAGCGGCCAAATGGTACATATGATTGGTGAAGTTATTGGCAAATACGGCCGCAAGATGAAGATGCAAGCGTTGTTGTGATGAGATTTTATACACCACACCCTTTAAAGACAACGCAAGTGTTTCTAAAAGATCTAGGTCGTTTTTTTCTTCAGCTTCTATACAGAAGGGTATCTTCTCAGCATATTTCGGTGGGGTTTTGCTGAAGGTTTGTAAAGGATACAGAACACCTCTTCGAATGGTTCTTGGCAATACATCTAGTGCAACACTCCCCGAGGTATGCACCAGCAGGCCATTTTGAATAGGCAGCGTTTGCGACACCGAGCCTATGGCATCGTCCTTAACAGCTAATATATAAATATCAGCAGGTTTAATATCATTAAAATCTGTGGTGACGGCTACAGAAGTATTGAAGTACTCCAGGGCACTTTCATTTCTGCCAACCACCTGAATTACTTTGATATGATCCTTGATGTGAAGGCTGTCAAAAAAATATCGGGCTACATTTCCCGTACCAAGCAGTACTACTTTAATCATGCTCAAAAGTACAATTTTTAAAAAGTTTCTACTTATCAAGTATTTAACAAAAATGAATCTTTATTTAGAGGGCAACATGACTTTAAAAATCACAAAAACGCCGTATTTTTGAAATCTCAAACAAAACCTCAGCGCTTAAAATGACCGAGCTTTTTAAAAAGATATTTTTTTCCACACGATTAATGTCCATTCTTTTTATTGTTTTCGCCACAGCAATGGCATTTGGCACTTTTATAGAAAGTTGGTATAGCACAGAAACTGCAAGGATATGGATTTATAATGCCACATGGTTTGAGGCCATTATGGTATTCTTTGTCATTAACTTTTTAGGAAATATGTTCCGTTATCGATTATTTCAACTCAAGAAATGGCCGGTGTTGGTATTACACCTTTCCTGGATCTTAATTATACTGGGAGCCTTTGTAACCAGGTATATTAGTTTTGAAGGAATGATGCCCATTCGCGAGGGAAATTCAGAGAATGTGTTTTATTCCGACAAAACCTATTTAACGGTACTGGTGGATGGAGATATTGATGGGGAACTCAAAAGAAAACCAATGCAGGACGATTTAATAGTTACGCCGGAAGGCCTACAGTCTTCCCTGCCTTGGACAGACGATTTTAACGAGCAAGACTTTACTGTTTCCTATGTAGATTTTATTAAAGGAGCCAAGAAAGGACTGGTTTTAGACGAAAATGGTACTGAGTACTTAAAAATAGTGGAGGCAGGGGATGGTAATCGCCATGAGCACTATCTGGAAAATGGCCAGATTGCTAATATTCACAATGTTTTATTTTCATTGAATAATGAAACGGAAGGCGCCATAAATATTTATACTACTGGAGATACGTATATGGTAAAGTCTGCTTTTGAAGGGAATTTTATGCGCATGGCAGATCAGTTTCAGGGAGAGCTACTAAAAGACAGCCTTCAAACCTTGCAATTACGATCGTTGTATAGCGTTGGAGCCATGCAATTTGTGTTGCCAGAACCTGTAGTAAAAGGAAGTTATGGAGTAGTTAAGGTTCCAGAAGAGGAGGTAACAGACTTCACGCAAGACGCCTTGGTGGTAGAAATTGAGACCAATGGGGAGGTAATTCAGAAAAAAATATTGGGAGGAAAGGGGACTACAAGCTATACCGACAAGTTTACCCTTGGCGGGCTCGATTTTACACTGGGATTTGGCTCAAAGGTGTATGAATTACCCTTCAATATTAAGCTCAATGATTTTATAGCCGAAAAATACCCTGGAACGGAAAAAGGATACGCCTCATTCATGAGTAAGGTTACAGTGCAAGACGAAAGGCCTTTCGATTACGACATCTTTATGAATCATGTTTTAGATCATCAGGGGTATCGTTTTTTTCAGGCAAGTTTTGATCAGGATGAAAAAGGAACGGTATTGTCTGTAAATCATGATTTTTGGGGTACCTGGATTACCTACATAGGTTATTTTCTCCTGTACATAGGTTTAATGGGGATTATGTTCTTTGGAAAAACCAGATTTAAGGATATGGCTGCCGCATTGGATAAGCTTAAAAAGAAAAAGGCAGCACTAACCAGTATCGCAGTTTTGTGTGGTTTCTTAAGTATGAGCGGCCAGGAAACACCTGCAGCCCCTGAACACGCTCATATTCAGCCTCCTACGCAAGCTCAGATGGATTCGCTCTTCCGGACCACCGTTGTATCTAAAGAACATGCAGCAAAGTTTGGTCAATTGGTGATTCAGGATGATGGTGGGCGAATGAAACCAATTAACACCTTTGCGTCGGAACTGCTTCGAAAATTAAGTTTTAAAAATGGCTATGAAGACCTGAATTCAGATCAGGTGTTTTTATCTATGATGTTAAACCCTGCCCTATGGTATAATACCGAGTTTATTGCGTTAGATAAAAAGGCCCAGAACGATAGTATTCGAAAAATCATAGGGGTACCTATGGGTCAAAAATATATTAAGGCCACGGACTTTTTTGATGCAAAAGGATATAACAAATTAGCCCCTTATTTAGATGAGGCGTTTGCTACCAATACACCCAATAAGTTTCAGTCAGACTTCAAGGACGCTTACTTTAGATTAAGTTTGTTAGACAGGGCTTTAAGTGGGGAAATCTTAAAGATTTTCCCTTTACTCAATGATGAGAATAACAAATGGATCTCATCGGTGGAATTCCGCAGTGGCCGTTATCAGATTGCCGATTCATTGTACTCAAACTTCGTTAACAATTCTATACCGTATTATTTAATGTCCTTAAATAAAGCAAAGGACACGGGAGATTATACCGAGGCAGATAAATTATTAGCAGCCTTTCATCAAAATCAAAAAAATCATGGTGCAGAGGTGCTCCCATCAGAAGGGAGAATCAAGGCAGAGGTTATAAACAACAGGCTCGATATTTTTAACAGACTTTATAAGTATTATGCCTTAGTAGGTATTTTGATGTTTTTTGTACTCGTTTTTCGAATATTCAAGGAACGAGAGATATATCGTATTGTTACCTTCTTTTTTAAAGGCATTATTTATGTATTCTTTGCGTGGCATACAGCAGGCTTAATTTTAAGATGGTATATATCCGGACACGCTCCCTGGAGTGACGCCTATGAGAGTATTCTGTATGTATCCTGGGCAACTCTGGGAATGGGATTGTCACTAGGTCGAAAAAGCGATATGACGGTTGCTGCTTCCACATTTGTAACGGCTATGTTACTGTGGATTGCACATCAAAGTTGGGTAGATCCGGCGATTGCTAATCTGGTACCTGTGTTAGATAGTTATTGGTTAATGATTCATGTTGCTGTAATTGTCGGTAGTTATGGACCGCTAACCGTTGGGATGATCTTAGGGGTGGTATCTCTGTTGCTGATTATAATGACCAATAAAAAGAATAAAAAACGGATGGAACTCAACCTGAAAGAGTTAACAATTATTAATGAACTTACACTTACCGTAGGGCTCATTATGCTTACCATTGGAAACTTTCTTGGAGGTCAGTGGGCCAATGAGAGCTGGGGTAGATATTGGGGTTGGGACCCTAAAGAAACCTGGGCCTTAATCTCAATTATGATATATGCCTTTGTGATACATGCCAGATTAGTCCCAGGACTTCGGGGTAACTGGACGTTTAACTTTTTAAGCATCCTTGCTTTTGGGAGTATTATGATGACCTATTTTGGGGTAAACTTCTATTTGGTAGGGCTGCATAGTTATGCCAGCGGAGCACAGGTAATAACGCCTTCTTTTATCTGGTATACGGGCTTTGGGGTACTCTTGTTAGGAGGGATTAGTTACTGGCGATATAAAGTAAACTATAGCAAATCGTAGCATTTTCCCCCTGTGTGCATATAGGTACTGAATTTAAATGGTTAGTCTAACCTTCAAGAATCTTATTTAAGGTTTTTTGTTTTTACTATTTTTGGACACACAAATGCATTGTTATGTCTAAACTTAAGATGAAATGGAATTCGGAGAGAATAGTAAGTTTCTCTGCCATGAGTATAAGCGTTATGACCCTGGTCATATTTATCTACCAAACGAATCTTATGAGCAAACAGAATTACATTTCTATTTTGCCATATCTGCAAGTGTCTACAACAAATAACTCCGAAGAACTGAGTTTTTCACTTAATTTATTGAACCATGGTGTGGGACCTGCAATCATTGAGTCTGTAACGATGATATATGAAGGAGAAAGACAAAATTTGGAAGTATTCGATAACGATGTGTATACGTATTTGGTTTCAAAGAAGCCTATGATGGATAGTATTACATATTTTTCCAACTCAACGTTAAATCAAGGTATAGCCATCCCGGCTAATTCTGTATATAATGTATTTAATGTCAAAAATTCCAAAAAGGATTATGAGCTATTAGTAGCTAGCTTGGCAGAATTGCAGGAAGAAGGGCTTAGATTTGAAATTATATATAAATCTATTCAAAATGAACGTTGGATGATTTATAACGATTCTAATGGCCCCATTAAATTGGATTAATTGAAATATTTAGAATAGCATTTTTCCAGATCAAAACAAAAATAGATCTTTATCTTATCATGAAGTTATAGAAATTATGTTAGTTCAAGTTTTCTTTGTTGTAATAACCGGCAATTAAACCAATCTAAAAGGTGGGTTGAAACTACTTATTCTCTTCGTTGAACATAATTTCATTCTATGTCTACCAATACTAAAAGCACCATACATAAGATTTATAACTCCTTTTTCGATGCAGTAAGAGGGAAGCAGACCGATTTTACCTCCGGGAGCATTCGAAAGGCCATATTTATGCTGTCTGTTCCTATGGTCCTGGAAATGATGATGGAATCTATATTTGCCATAGTAGATATAGCCTATGTTTCCAGAGTAAGTGTAAATGCCGTTGCTACCATAGGGTTAACCGAGTCTGTAATTACCCTTGTCTATGCCATTGCCATAGGGTTAAGCATGGCTGCCACTGCTGTCGTAGCCCGGAGAATAGGGGAAAATGATACAGAAGGGGCATCGCAGGCGGCCGTACAGGCTATTGTATTGGGAATTATAGTTGCGCTTATCATAGGAAGTGTTGGCTTGCTATACTCCAAGGAAATACTATCTATAATGGGTGGGGCTTCGGATTTAATCGAAGAAGGTTCCGGATACACCAAATGGTTAATAGGGGGGAACCTCACCATTGTACTTCTTTTCCTTATCAACGCTATTTTTAGAGGCGCGGGCGATGCTTCTGTTGCCATGTGGGCGCTAATCGTATCTAACGGACTTAATATTATTTTGGATCCTATATTTATTTTTGGTTGGGGTCCCATCCCGGAGTATGGCGTTATGGGGGCTGCTATTGCTACAAATATTGGCAGGGGTACCGCGGTTATTTTTCAACTGGTAATTCTTTTTAGAGGGGGCAGTAGAATTAAATTGGAACTTCGGAACTGTGTAGTCAGAGTAAAGATCATGTTTAATTTGATAAAAGTGTCTTTAGGGGGCATCGCACAGTTTTTAATTGGAACCTCCAGCTGGGTTTTCCTCATGCGATTAATGGCAGAATTTGGCAGTGAGGCCCTGGCAGGGTATACCATAGCCATCCGGGTAATGATGTTTACATTTATGCCGGCATGGGGAATGAGCAATGCGGCGGCAACCTTGGTGGGCCAGAATCTGGGTGCTAAAAAGCCCGATAGAGCAGAAAAATCCGTCTGGCTTACAGGGAGATATAATGCATATTTTATGCTGTTGATCTCTATTGTTTATTTGATTTTTGCACAACCTATTATAGGGGTATTCACGGAGGTTACAAGTGTAATCTCAAATGGAGCACTCTGTCTGCAGGTGGTAGCGGCAGGATATGTTTTCTATGCCTATGGCATGGTTGTGAGTCAGGCATTCAATGGGGCGGGAGACACAAGAACACCTACCAAAATTAATTTTATTGCTTTTTGGCTGGTTCAATTACCATTTGCTTATCTGGTTTCTATTTATCTGGATTGGGGTTCCTTAGGCGTATTTCTTGCCATTGTTTTGGCTGAGGTGTTATTGTCTGTCATGGCCGTTATTTGGTTTAGAAAAGGGTATTGGAAGCAGACTAAGGTTTAAGCTATTTTTGTACCTTTAGCCGAATTAAACGAGCAGGTATGAACGCAAAGAAAAAGGGAATTAATACCCTCTGTACACACCACGGAGAACTAAAAGATGAGGTGTACAAAGGAGCTGTTTCGCCATTGTATATGAGCACTTCCTATGCATTTGAAGATGTAGATATAAAAAGATACCCAAGGTATTTTAATACACCTAACCAAATGGCCCTTTCCGAAAAGGTGGCAGCATTAGAACATGCAGAGGCTGCAATGATCTTTGGCAGCGGAATGGCGGCAATCAGCACGGCGCTTTTAGCATTTTTGCAAGCAGGAGATCACATCATATTGCAACAAATGCTCTATGGGGGCACTTATAATTTGATCACCGAACAATTTCAAAAATTTGGCATTTCATATTCATTTATTGACGAATCTGACCCAAATGCGTTTGAAAAAGCAATTCAATCCAATACCAAGGTGGTGTATATTGAGACGCCTTCTAATCCATTATTAACTATTACCGATATTGCAGCATTTGCAAGAATTGCCAGGAAGCACAATATTATCTCCATGATAGATAATACATTTGCGTCTCCTGTTAACCAAAACCCGATAGATTTTGGGATAGATGTGGTAATACATAGTGCCACTAAGTATATGGGTGGCCATTCAGATATACTGGCAGGTGCAGTGGCCAGCTCTAAAGAGCACATGGAACAAATCTTTCATTTAGCAAAGAATTTAGGAGGAAGTTTAAGCGATTATACGGTTTGGTTATTAGAACGCAGTATAAAGACAATGGGGATCCGTGTAAAAGCTCAAAATGAGAATGCTCAAATCTTAGCGGAGCACCTTGCTTCTCATGAGGATATAGCTGCGGTATATTACCCTGGGTTAACATCGCATCCAGATCATGCTATTGCGAAAGCGCAAATGCACGGATTTGGTGGAATGATGTCTTTTGAACTCCAGAAAGGGTTAGACGCCTCGGTTTTTCAGAAATCATTGGAACTTATAAAATCGTCCATGAGTCTGGCGGGTGTTGAGAGTACAGTTTTATCGCCTACACAAACATCACATGCCTTATTATCTCCTGAAGAGAGAAAGAAACAGGGAATAGCAGACGGGCTTATCCGTTTTTCTGTGGGGATTGAGGAAGTAAGCGACTTAATCGCAGATCTGGAACAAGCGTTGGCACGGGTAAAGAGCCACACAACCGTTGCAAACGTATAGTAACATAGCTACAAGAAAGAATACATGAAATTAGACATTTTAGTTTTTGGTGCTCATCCAGATGACGCGGAATTAGGAGCCGGAGGTACCATTGCCAAGGAAGTGGCCAATGGTAAAAAAGTTGGGGTAATCGATCTTACTCGAGGTGAGTTGGGCACCCGTGGTACAGCAGCGATTAGGGATGAAGAAGCAGCTGCCGCCGGAAAAATATTAGGCCTTGCAATACGCGAAAATATGGAGTTTGCGGATGGGTTTTTTCTAAATGATAAAAACCATCAATTGGCTATTATTCGTAAAATTCGATACTACAGACCAGACATTGTATTGTGCAATGCCGTGGAAGATCGTCATATAGACCATGCACGAGGCAGTGAATTGGTAAGTAATGCTTGTTTTCTTAGTGGACTAATTAAAATTGACACAAAATTAGAAGGAGATGACCAATGGCAAGATGCATGGAGACCCAAACAAGTATATCATTTTATCCAATGGAAAAATTTGGAACCCGATTTTGTATTGGATATTTCTGGCTTTATAGATAAAAAGATGGAAGCTATAGAGGCATATGCATCTCAATTCTATGATCCGAAAAGTAAAGAACCCAGCACACCAATTAGCAGTAAAAATTTTACAGAAAGTGTTGTTTACAGGGCAAGAGACCTGGGTCGCATAGTTGGAGTTGAATATGCTGAAGGTTTTACTACAGAACGCTATATAGGAGTTAAGAGGCTAGGGGATATATTTTAACTTGCCACACTATATTTATTTTTCGCTTTAGGTAAGGTAAAATAGAAGGTACTTCCTTTTCGTAAGGTACTTTCTACCCAAATGGCACCCCCATTTTTCTCTATCATTTCTTTACAAAGAGATAGCCCTAATCCGGTACCTTTTTCATTGTTTGTACCGTAGGTAGTGAAACTGGAATCTTTTTTGAATAATTTTTCCATGGTTATCTTATCCATCCCTACACCGGTATCTCTGATAGATACTTCCCAAAAATCGTTCTTCTCACGAGACATAATAGTTATCATTCCATTGTCTGGGGTAAATTTCAATGCGTTACTTATAAGATTGCGAACCACAATGTCTAATTGATTACCATCGGACCATACAACCGTATTTTCCGCTAATTTGCTTACGATTTTTATAGCCTTTGTTTTGGCAACCTGTGACAGCAATTCAATGTTTTCATTTACAATAGATTCTATAGGCACTACGGCGGCTTTCATTTTGGAACCATTCATTTGTGTTTGTCCCCAGGACAGCAAATTGCTCAATGTAAAATAGATGTGGTCAACATCGCTTTTTAGTTTAGGGATAAATTCAAAGAATTCACTTTTATTTACTTCGCCATCGGTAAACATTTGTAACAATCCCTGGAGTGCTCCAATAGGTCCTCTAAGATCGTGCCCTATGATAGAGAATAATTTCGTTTTTGTTTCATTACTATCAATCAGGTCTAGCTCTTGTTTTTCAAGTTTCGCCGTTTTAATTTTAAGCTCTTTATTTAATGTTTTTTGGATCCTTTCAGCTCTTTTTATAAAGAACGTAATAATAGCAAAAACCACTAAGACGATTATAGCGGCGTAAATTAGCCCGCGTTGTTTCGCGAGGGCACGTTTATTTTCTTCAATCAATACTATTTTTTGCTGATTGTATTCCTCTCTGGTTTTTAGGAGGGTAAGACTTTTTTTATTTTCGTTCCTATGAAGGGTATCCGATATTTCAAGATAAATTTCATGAAATCTTAATGCCTTCCCATAGCTCTTTTTATTCTTGTTTATTTTATACAGCGTGTTGGCACATTTTTGTGTTCCTTCTGCAAATTTTATACGGGTAGAAATATCATATGCTTCTAGCGCATACTTCTCAGATAATTCATCTTTACCCTGCCCTAAATATGCCTCAGCTATCCCATTTAACAAGTCTATTTTACTTCGGGGATCATCAATTTTTTCGTGTAACAATTCACTCTGATGATACCAGTAGAGGGCCCATTGAAACTTATCTTGTTTTAAATAAATTTTCCCTTTTATTTCATATGCATAAGCTAACCAATCTAATATTTTATGCCTTTCTAATACCCCAATACTTCTGTTAACATTAAACATCGCAAGATCTAGTTTGCCCATGTCTGCATACAAGGAGGCCATATTACTCTCAGACTTACCAGAACTTACTTCATCATCTAATTCATCATTTAATTTTTTTACTTTGACGTAAAATTCCTCTGCCTGTTGAAAGTCTTTTTGAGACGCATACAAACCTGCAATGTTTTCATTCATAATAGAAAGCAATTTTTTCTCTCCATGCAGTTGTGCGATTTCAATTCCTTCTAAGTAATTACTTAGTGCTTTGGCGTAATCTCCCTTGTAGACATATTCGGTAGCTAAATTGTTTTTGATACGTAGAATAAGTTTGTAATTGTTAAGATTTTTTGCAAGTATTAACCCTTTATTATAATTGGTAATAGCTGCTTTTCTTTTACCCTGGTCCGAAAAATAATCTCCCAAACCTAGGTATGACTCACTCTGCCCTCGAAGATGTTCAATACGCTGGCTATACGAAAGCGCTTCTTCGGATAAACTTAAAAGACTATCGGTGGATAAGTACCTCATTTCTTTTCCAAGATCTATCAGAAGTTGGATGTGCAGTGTATCTTGTGCAGAGAATTGATTGGTCTTTCGAAGGGTGGTAATCTTATTTTTTAGCTCATGTCGATTGTTTTCCTGACCAAAGTTAGATTGTATGCAAAATATAAAGAACAAGGCCATAACAAAGCGGTGCTTTGAGGTTATGGCGAGTTTTATAAAATTAGACTTATTACTATGCATCTTGTATTATGGTATCGATTTATAAAAATAATTGTGAAGCAGACCCTATTCTAATTATTGTTGTGAAAGTCCATATTTTGTGTGTTATATCGATAAATCTGTGTGTTTTGCCGATAGAATATTGGTTTTACTGTACAGAATAACTGTGAAGGGGGAGATTAAATTTTTTAAAAAAATGGAGAATATCAAAATATCGATTGTTTTATTTTGATCCATTGATTAAAAAAAATTACCTTTGCGACCGCTTCTAAATGGTGGTTGTAGCTCAGTTGGTTAGAGCGC
>CBDUCK010000069.1:0-12330 GCA_965365635.1 uncultured Muriicola sp. | reverse complement strand
TAAAGAGCAATTGGCGCTGGAAGTTTATGAAACTTCGGTAAATGGCAATAAGCTCAAAAGAATAACAGAATTTCCTTCTGATAAGGGAGCGCCTGGCATAAAATTAATGCCCGATCAAAAATTTCAAACGATCACAGGTTTTGGAGGATCGTTTACAGAAGCTTCCGCCTATTTATTGAACCAGATAAGTAAAGAGAATCGAGATAAAATTATAGAGGCCTATTTTGGTGAAGACGGCGCTAAGTACTCGCTTACCCGCACCCACATGAATTCTTGCGATTTTTCGTTAAGTAATTATTCCTATGCTGCTGTGGAAGGTGATATGACCTTAGAAAATTTCTCAATAGATGAAGATCGCGATGATCTGATCCCGATGATTAAAGAGGCTATGGCGACGTCCAAAGACGGATTTAAAATACTATCCTCGCCCTGGACGGCCCCACCATGGATGAAAGACAATAACGATTGGCGCGGTGGTAAGTTATTACCAGAATATTACGATACCTGGGCATTGTTTTTCTCAAAGTACATAGATGCCTATAAATCTGAAGGGATAGATATCTGGGGGTTTACTGTAGAAAACGAGCCTTTAGGGAACGACAATAATTGGGAGAGTATGCATTTTACCGCCGAGGAGATGACCAATTTTGTAAGTAATCATCTTGGGCCAAAACTGGAAACAGATGGGCACGATGTGAAGATTTTGGGCTATGATCAAAACCGTGATGAAGAACTGGCCAAATGGGTAGACGTAATGTTCCGGGACGAAGCCTCCTCGAAATATTATGATGGCACCGCCATTCATTGGTATGCCAGTACGATCGACTATTTCCCGGAAGCGCTTCAATATGCCCACGAAAAAGCACCGCATAAACACCTGATTCAATCCGAAGCTTGCGTGGATGCAGAAGTGCCTAAATGGCAAGATGACAAATGGTATTGGTCTAAAGAAGCTACCGACTGGGGCTGGGATTGGGCTCCGGAAAAAGACAAACATTTACATCCTAAATATGCCCCTGTGAACCGGTATGCAAGAGACATAATTGGTTGTATGAATAATTGGGTAGATGGTTGGATAGATTGGAATATGGTCCTGGACAAACAAGGTGGCCCCAACTGGTTTAAAAATTGGTGTGTTGCACCTGTGATTGTGGATCCGGGAAGTGATGAGGTGTACTTCACCCCTATTTACTATACCTTAGCACACTTTAGTAAATATATCCGACCCGGGGCAGAAAGAATAGGATTTACAAATTCCGATGACGCACTAATGGTCACCGCTGCTAAGAATCCTGATGGCTCCATCGCCGTTGTTGTTTTCAATCAGGGTGATGAGGCTAAAAACTTTAACCTGTCATTACTTGAAAATACCAGAGGTATTCAAATAAGTGGTCAGGCTATTCAAACAATAATCATCCCTAGTTTATAATTAACTAACATCAGGAAATCAAACTAACTAAAACCAATTAATATGCCTAACATTAAAACTGCCGCAAGAGATAAAGTCCCTGTTGGCCAAAAAGCAGCCTTTGGAGCAGGTCATTTTATATTAAACATTTTACCTGGAACACTAGGTGTTTTTATTCAATTCTTCTTGCTGACAGCTTGGGGGGTTGATCCATTATGGGCCGGTCTTTTAGGGGGTTTACCAAGAATATTCGACGCCATAACCGATCCTATCATGGGTTTCATTTCTGACAATACCACATCCAAATGGGGACGAAGAAGACCCTATATTTTTCTAGGGGCAATAATAAGTGGGATACTTTTCTTTTTAATGTGGCAGCTCGATGACAATGCCTCACAATCCTATATCATTTGGCATGTAATGATTATTCAAATTCTGTTCCTAGTTGGTAATACAATGTTCGCAACACCATTAGTAGGGCTGGGTTATGAAATGACATCGGACTATAATGAAAGAACCAGATTAATGAGTTTTGCAAACAGCATGGGGCAAGTCGCCTGGATGATCGTTCCTTGGTTGTATGTAATTATTCCAGATTCAAATACCTTTAATACTCAAACGGAAGGAGTCCGAACAATGGCCCTTATTGTAGGCGCCATGTGTATTGTTTTTGGAATTCTACCATCATTATTTTGTAGGGGAATTGATTCTTCACATATGGAGGGCCGAAAAGAAATTAATTTTAAAACACTGGCCTCCAATATGAAGGAATTGTTTGCCGGAATTGTTCAGGTTTCCAAAAACAAGCCTTTTATGAAGTTATGTGGCGCCACATTTTTAGTTTTTAATGGGTTTCAACTTGTGGCAGCTTTTGGCGTGTTCATTATTGTATTTTACATCTATAGTGGCAGTTATGAATTAGCAGGTACCTGGCCAGCCTGGTTTAATACTATTAATGCAATGATTACTGCATTTTTAGTGATACCCATTATTTCAAAAATGGCAAATAAATGGGGAAAGAAAAGAGCCTTTATCATTTCCACAACCTTATCAGTTATTGGTTACCTCTTAAAATGGTGGGGGTTCGACAAAGAACTAAACAGTCAATTTAACCAAACTGGATTAGGGAAAGGATTAACTTCATTCGTAGGGTCTATATTTGAAACTTTAAACCCAATATTAGATAATATTGGAATGTCTTGGTTTACCATAGATCCGGGTAGTGAAATTCCATGGCTTATATTTGTACCTATTCCGTTATTTGCGTTCGGAATGGGTGGCTTATTTACTTTGATGATGTCTATGACAGCCGATGTATGCGATTTGGATGAATTGGAAAATGGAATGCCACGTAAAGAAGGTACTTTTGGCGCTATTTACTGGTGGATGGTTAAATTAGGTCAGGCTATTGCCCTTGTTTTGGGAGGATTAATTTTAAAGATTGTAGGATTTGATCCAAATGTTACCGAGCAAAGTGTAGAAACCATGAATAACCTTAGAATCGCCGATATTGTTATCCCTGCCTTAACCGCAGCACTCGCAATATGGGTGATGTGGAAATACGACCTTTCTGAAAAAAGAGCCAGAGAAATTAAAGCAGAACTGATTAAACGAAGAGGAGAATTATAAATAAATAACAAAAATATAAAATGTCATATAGAGAAGAAGAATATCACGTATATAACGGAATTAATTTTACAGAACATTCAGGAATTGATTTTAGCAACTATTCAGTAGAAGAGTTAAAAAAGCTTTGGAGAGCCACATTAAACAAAGGCATGCATGGCATTTGTTTTAGCATGTATGAAGATGGTCAGGAACCGGGAGATGTAATAACTGAAGAGCAGGTAGAACGCCGTATAAAAATTTTAAAGCCCTATTCAAAATGGGTGCGTTCTTTTTCGTGTATAGAAGGGAATGAGCATGTTGCCAGGATAGCTCATAAAAATGGAATGAAAACTCTTGTTGGTGCCTGGTTGAGTGATGACAAAGAGGACAATGAAAAAGAAATCGAAGGATTAATTCAATTAGCCAGAGAAGGCTGTGTTGATATTGCTGCAGTTGGTAATGAAGTACTCTACAGAAACGATTTATCATTGGAGGAATTATTAGGGTATATAAGACGAGTAAAAGAGGCGATTCCTCATATTCCTGTAGGGTATGTTGATGCGTATTATGAATTTTCGGCGCATCCGGAACTTGTAGACATAAGCGATGTGATTTTAAGCAATTGCTATCCTTATTGGGAAGGTTGTCATATAGATGGATCATTACAACATATGCAACAAATGTTCGGTCAGGTACTAGATGCCGCAAAGGGTAAAAAAGTGATCATCACCGAAACAGGCTGGCCAAGTGAGGGTGGTGGCCTTAGAGGTGCATTTGCGTCTGAAGAAAATGCGATGAAGTATTTTATAAATACCCAGGTTTGGGCAACCAAAGCAAATATTGAATCGTTTTATTTCTCTTCTTTTGATGAGTCGTGGAAAACGGGAGACGAAGGAGATGTTGGTGCTTATTGGGGGCTTTGGGATAAAAATGAAAAACTAAAGTTTTAAAAAGAACAAAAAAAAGCTACTCAAGAAACTACATTGAATGACGCAAACTAAAATGTTGAATATAGAACCTGGTAAAGCCATTTGTTACTCGGGTTTTAGAGAAGGTCAACATCCTGGGGGAATCTACCCTAGTTATAATGAAGTAAAGGAAGATTTATTTATTTTATCTAAGCATTGGAAGTATTTGCGTCTATATGATTGCGATCCGCATACCGATACAGTTTTAGAGGTTATAGAAAAAGAAAATCTCGATTTTAAAGTAATGTTGGGTGCCTATATTGTAGCCGAGATGAATAATTTTGGTTGCCCTTGGGGTGGGGTTTATACTGAAGAAGAATTAGACTTCAATAAAAAAAAGAACGCAAATCAGATCCATAAATTAATTCGTTTGGCGAATAGGTATCCAGACATCGTTTTCTCATTATCTGCCGGCAATGAGGCTTGCGTAGATTGGACAGATCATTATGTACCCGTTGAAAGTGTCATTAAATATGTGCAGACGATTAAGGCTGGTGCCAAACAACCGGTCACCTTTTGTGAGAACTATGTACCCTGGCTTGGAAAATTACAAGAACTGGTAAAAGAAATAGATTTTATCTCTATCCATACCTACCCTGTTTGGGAATATCAAAACATTCATAACGCCTTAGAATACACAAAGAGCAATTTTATGGCTGTTGCGAATATGTACCCGGACACACCGGTGATGATAACCGAAGCAGGTTGGGCAACAAATTCTAATGGTAAGGGTATCTGCCCCACTAATGTGAGTGAGGAACACCAGGCAACATATTATCAAGATCTAATTAAATGGAGCGAGGAGGAAGAAATACTTACGTTTGTTTTTGAAGCTTTTGACGAACCATGGAAAGGTTCCCCCGAGCCGCATGAACCGGAGAAGCACTGGGGACTTTTTAAAGTAGATAGAACCCCGAAATTGGTGATGAGCACCCTTTTTGCCGATTTGTTGATTAAATAAATGCTTAAATTAAACTTTATAAAAAGGGCTTCATATACCCTTTGGATACTTATTTTAAAGTAATAGTTTCTGCTTTTTGCACCCATTATATCTGTAGTGTCTTTAGTGCCTTTTTTATTTCATGTTTTCATACTAACTTAGCTGAAACAAGAATTAAACAAAGCGTGTTTTATCCAAAAATACGCGATGATTTCCCTCTTAAAGGAAGCAGTGCATTTTTAAAATGGTTCCTTTTAGAGGAAAGTAAATTAATATGCATAGCTAATGGAATACATTTCCAATAGAGAAGCGCCCAATAATAACTTATTCAAAATGAACACTTCAACTAAAATTGTTAGGTTAAGTTGCCTTGCCGCAATTGTATTAGCAACTAGTTGTAGCCCAAAATTCGCGGAGGAAAACAAAGGGGATTACACCATTGTAAAAAATGAAGATGGGAGTACCCTGGGCTATAACCCAATTTCGGAAGTAAAATTGTTGACGGTAGATCAATATGCCTTTAAGGATTTGAACAAAAATGGAACCCTGGATGCCTATGAAGATTGGCGATTATCAGCTGATGAACGTGCGAAAGATCTGGCCTCGAAATTAACCTTGGAAGATATCGCCGGCCTTATGCTGTATAGTTCACATCAATCCTTGCCCGGTGCTAGCCGTGGATTTGGATCTTCGAACTACAACGGCAAACCTTTTCCAGAAAGCGGGGCTATTGCAAGCGATCTTTCCGATGAACAAAAATTGTTTTTAAAAGACGACCATTTACGGCACGTATTGGTTACCCGAGTCGAGACTCCGGCAATCGCAGCGCAGTGGAACAATAACGTGCAGGCTTTCGCGGAAGGGTTAGACTTTGGAATTCCAGTAAATACGAGTTCAGATCCAAGACACGGAAGTGATTCCTATGCGGAATTTAATGCAGGCGCCGGAGGTGAAATCTCCATGTGGCCTGGCACCTTGGGTATCGCTGCGTCATTTGATCCGGCTTTAATGAAAGAGTTCGGGGAAATTGCCTCGAAAGAATATCGAGCATTAGGAATTGCCACTGCCCTATCGCCACAGATTGATCTGGCAACCGAACCCAGATGGAGCCGGTTTGATGGCACCATGGGCGAAGACCCCGATTTGGCTACGGATATGGCACGTGCCTATGTCGATGGGTTTCAGTCAACCGATAACGGGGGATGGGGCCATGAGAGTGTCAACACCATGGTCAAACACTGGCCGGGAGGCGGTCCCGAAGAAGGTGGTCGTGACGGTCATTTTGGCTACGGAGCCTATGCCGTTTATCCCGGAAAAAATATAAAGGATCACATGCAACCGTTTACTGAAGGTGCCTTTAAATTGGAAGGTGCAACCAAAATGGCCTCGGCAGTTATGCCGTATTACACAATTTCAACAGGAGAAGGGGAAGCTGTAGCCAATGGCTTCAACAAGTATTTAATTACTGATGTCCTACGGGGTAAATATGGATATGACGGTGTACTTTGTACGGATTGGGGGATTACCAGAGACGTTTCTGCCATTGACAAATTTGAAGGCAAACCCTGGGGCGTTGAGACCATGACCGAAGGCGAACGCCATTATAAGGCCATTGATGCTGGCATGGACCAATTTGGCGGTAATAACGCCATGGGACCGGTATTGGAGGCTTACAAAATGGGTGTTACAGAACATGGAGAGGACTATATGCGCAAGCGTTTTGAAACTTCCGCAGTTCGTTTGCTGAAGAACATTTTTAGGGTCGGGTTGTTCGAGAATCCCTATTTGGATATCACAGAAACCGAAAAAATAGTAGGGAATTCCGAAAATATGAAAGCAGGGTATGAAGCGCAATTGAAATCCATTGTGCTCTTAAAGAACCAACAAAAAACACTTCCTTTGGAAGAAAAACAAAAAGTGTATGTGCCACAACGCTATATAGCTCCGAGTACGAATTGGTGGGGCGCAGTAACACCTGAAAAAACAGAATACCCCTTTAACATGGAGGTAGTTGCAAAGTTCTTCGAGGTCGTTGATACACCAAAGGAAGCCGATTTCGCCTTGGTCGGAATCAAAAGTCCGGATGGCGGGGTTGGATACAATCGTGAAGATATAGAAAAAGGGGGTAACGGCTACGTACCCATCAGTCTCCAATATGGCACCTATACCGCAGCCGATGCCCGTGCGGTTAGTTTGGCGGGCGGGAGCCCACTGGAGGATTTTACAAACCGTACCTACAAGAACAAAACGGTAACGGCCAACAACACAACCGATATGGAACTAGTCAATGATACTAAGTCCAAAATGGGCGGCAAACCAGTCATTGTAATTGTACAAGTTTCAAAGCCTATGGTCTTTTCGGAAATCGAAAAGAGTGCTTCCGCTATTTTGATTCATATGGGTGTACAAGATCAAGCCTTGATGGATATGATATCAGGTAAGGCAGAGCCCTCCGCGCTATTGCCGTTTCAAATGCCTGCCGACATGCATACGGTGGAAAAGCAATTTGAGGATGTCCCAAGAGATATGAGAGCTTATACAGATTCCGATGGAAATATATATGATTTTGCCTTTGGGATGAACTGGAATGGAGTAATAGTTGATGAAAGGGTAACGAAATATAAGTAAGAATTAAACCTTCAATTTTTCTAGCTTCCAAACCAGGCTACGCTGTAAAAACAAGAAAAATACAACCACTTTCGTAGTTAGATTTTTCCTGGTAGTGATGGCAAGATTAGTGGTAAAGTCATAACACACCCCTTACAGTATTTTACCTTGCTAATTTTGAGTTGCACACCTATTTGCGCTTGTTATTACAAAGAAGCGTAAGGGATGTAATTCTTTATCCTAGAGATTTAAGAAAAGTTATTCCTTTAATCAAAATTTACCTATTACTTCAAAAAATCAAAGTTTTTCAGATGGTTGAGAATACCCTTATTCTCTCCTTTATTTAGCGACCCACTTTCCACCAACCAAGATAACCCGGTTTCATCCAGTGCACTATGCTTAATTTATGTCGCAGAAAGTGACTCACTTAAACCATTTTTTTTCTGTAAGGACAAGATAATTATACTCTGGTCTGACCTATATCATTTCATAACCAATTGATAATAAATTACTTTGATCGTATGAATCAAAACAATAGTTATCATGAAAACACTATTCCTATTTTTGGCGCTGTTACTTCCCATACTATCTATGGGCCAGGATAATTGGGGGGAAGACATTACTGTCACCGAGAAACAAAATGACGATATCTACCTTGCAGGAGAGGAGGTAAACATAAATACCACAGTAAAAGGGGATGTAGTGGTAGCGGGAAGCAAAATTACCGTAAGGGATAGTGTTCACCAAGATTTGATAATTGCCGGGGGTGAGATTGTGGTGACTGGATATGTAGCGGATGACATTCGGGCTGCCGGGGGAAGAATTACCATTGATTCAGAAGTTGGTGATGATCTCATTGTTGCGGGAGGTGAAGTGTTCTTGACAAAGAATGCTGTTATTCATGGAAACCTCATCAACTTTTCCGGAAAGATCAACATGAATGGGAAGGTAAATGGCATGGTTAAATCCTATGCAGGAGAACTTGCTATTAATGGAAACGTCGCTCAAGGCTCCAATCTTTATGCGGAAGATGTCCTGATAAATGGAGAAATTAGGGGCGAATCAAAAATAGTGGCGGAAAAGATTGTGATAGGCGAGGATGCAAAATTTTATGGCGATGTGGCCTATTGGTCAGAAGATGGAGAAATTGATTTTAAAAATTCACTTGTAAATGGACAAGCCTCCTATACTGAAAGATTAAAAGAAGATAGAAATGGGTTCTCTATGGAAGGTTTAGGAATCGCCACATTAGGGCTTTGGCTTTTTTATCTGTTCTCTGCCTTTTTGGTTCTTTTACTGCTCAATTGGGCCTTTAGGGACCTATTCTCTAAAGCGGTGGTCAATTTTGATAAAGCCTTTTTGAAAAGCTTTGGATATGGACTGATTTATCTGTTCGGGGTACCATTGCTTATCATGATCACCTTTATAATGATTATAGGAATTCCCATTGGTCTATTTTTATCGGGATTATATCTTTTCAGCATTCTTTTCGGGCATTTAGTCACCGCGTTGCTGATCAGCCATTATCTTAATAACAGGTCAAATACTTCTTGGAATTTCTGGCCTGTGGTTCTCTTAGCACTTGGGATAGCTTCGGTAATTAGATTATTGACTTTAATCCCATTTTTAGGTATAGTAATTTCTGTCTTTGCTATTGCTTTAGGCTATGGTATATTGTCCCTTACCATCTTTCAGAACAGAGATCAGCTAAAATTCAATGTGAAATAAAAATGATTCAACAAGAGATAATTACATCATCAAATACAACCACCGGTTCGATTGTCGAGCTAAAGCTGTTTCATAAAGAGAACCAATGGTAACCAAACTAAAAATCATCCTCATCATTATACTGCCTTTGTTGGTATTGTTACTCGTATGGAATATTGAAAAACCCTTGAAAAGCATTATTTCCACCCCTCCTCAAACTATCCAAAATAGTTTTGAAAAACCATATTTTCCCAAATGGATAAGTATACTAGATACCATCCGCATACACGACTATTTCAAATATATAGATTCACTTGTGGTGGCCTACGATTCCTTACCCGAATATTCGCTGTCGGAACATCTCCTGGTGCGTGCCAATCCTTGGATTATAGATACCTTGGCTAATACAGATTATTACCGTATGATAGAGCGCGATTCGTTTGTTTATGACCAAAAACAGCTTATTGTTATGCGTCCGGCCAACTCCATTTTGATACCCGATTCGACCATCGCTGCCCACCTTATCAAAATGATTAAAAAAACCCATATCGACATTAACATCCCCGAATTCAAGTTACGTATCTATGAAGGTGCTTCTTTGCTGTACACTTTTCCTATAAGGGTAGGACAAAACCGAAAGCGATATTTGGAAATGGGAGATAAAATAACAGATTTGAGAACCAAAATCGGCAATGGGGAGATTGTGGATTATCATTGCGACCCTATTTTCTATAATCCAGTTGATGGAAAACGATTTTACAAGACAGAAAGGGACGATGAAAGAACTACAATGATGCCACAGATTCCTTGGATAGAGACTGAGATTAATGGCATTCGTAACGGACAACTCATACACCCCACGACAAACCCCAAATCATTAGGGAAAGCCTATTCCAATGGCTGTATTGGCACTAGGGAATCGGATGCTTGGATTATTTATTATCATGCGCCCATAGGCACAAAAATATGCATTCGATATGATTTGAAAGTCAAGGATTCGTCGGGAAATGAAATTCAATTGGAGGATTTTTATAATAAACACAAGGGTTGAAACAATAAGTAGGTACGAAGCATCCACATTTGAACGAAGAGATAAATTAATTGATCATGAACAAACGTAAATTTTTAAAACAGTCCATATGGGTATCTGCAGGGGCATCCCTTGTTCCCTCATTGTTTCTATCGGCCTGTAAATCAACAAATAAAAAAGAAGAAAACATGAAAACAACAGCAATCTCAGCAACAACTTTTGAATTACCTAAAATTCCTTACGGATAGAATGCATTTCCAAACAATATTGATGTCAGAACGATGGAAATACACCATACCAAACATCATCAGGGCTATACAGATAAGCTGAACTCGGCCTTGAAGGAGGCCAATATTTCAGGGAAAACAATCGAGGAAATTTTAAGTATGGACAAGCTTCCTACCGCGATACGCAATAATGGGGGCGGTTATTATAACCACACATTATATTGGGACATTTTGACTCCAGGCGGATTCATGAGTGATGTTTTTAAGGCTAAAATCACCGAAGACTTTGGTTCAGAGGGTGCCTTTTTGAACGAACTGTCGGAAGCCGGTGCAAAACGTTTTGGTTCGGGTTGGGTATGGGTGGTTCAAGACAAGGATAAAAAACTACATATTTTTTCAACCCCGAATCAAGATAACCCTTTGATGAAAGTAGCGGAAATGCACGGAACTCCTATTTTGGGCATTGACGTTTGGGAACATGCTTATTACCTTAAATATCAGAACAAACGAGGGGAATATCTGAAAAATATTCTGAATATCATTAATTGGGAAAAGGTGGAAGGTAGGATGATATAGTATATTAGTTTAGTGCTTATTACTGGCTTTCCTTGTTACAGTGGAAGCTGAAGATCTAATCTTCAATACTTCCCTGGTGTACCACCTCCGCCCGCATGCATTTGGGGTATTGCTGCTTAGGTTTTTTCAACCTCTTCGAAACCGCACAAGTCTTGACACATACTATAAATTATACTCTTTTTTTATATGGTCGACCTAAAGTATTTTCCCATGAATACGATTTATTTTCGGCTTTTTGTATCGCTGTTTATTATTCTGTAAAATGGATGATAACACTATTACAGAATCTGATGCGGAGTTCTTCTTGTTGGGCCAGTGAGAACAAATACACTCCTAAACCACTCAATAATAGGGGTAGTAATTCGTTGATGGTATGCTTACTTTATATTCCGATTGAAGAAAAGTAACTAAATCCACGAGTTCCTGAACCGTCATAACTTCGTTATAATTTTTCATCATAGAAAGACCTATTTTGGTAGTGTCGGTAGTGTTTTTTTGTTTGTAGCGCCGTGCGATTTTGTGCGAAGGATTGATCACCGAAGTGACAAGATCTCCATAGGATTTTTGAGCAGATACTTCGCCGCCAAGATGTATTTTGAGGCTATCGCTTCCTCCCTTCCACTCAATCTCTGAAATACTATGACATTCATTACAGGCCAATTTCTTATAGGTCGCTTTTCCTTCTTCAATATCGCCTGCGGGTAATGCAAATCCGCGCGCTTGCTCATTGCAACTGCTTATGAGTACACCCCCGCATAATAAGATGAAGAGTATTGCCGAAAATTTTAAAGTATTCATTTTGTTCTAATTTTAGTTTGTATTAAATGCTGTTACAAAGCTAGTTGTGATGTGGTTTGCGCGCAATGACGCACATCATGCTGAGGACCCGGTTACCACTTTCGGCCATTCCGAAAACAGTGAAATAAATTCCCAAGATCAACTGGAAAAAAGAATTCAATATTGAAAAATTAAAAGAAGCCTAATTTTTTAGTTTAATTAATTAAAATCAAACTTGAAAAATGAAGGAATGCACTATTGTTATGAAACAGGATTTTTACCTCCTTTAAAAACAAAGGTTAATATATCTAGTTACAATACCATTTTCTTGGGATTCCCAACATGGGGTATGCAACTGCCCCCACCCATGAAAAGTTTTTTGTATAAAAATGACTTGTAAGAAAAGACCGTGATCCCCTTTAATACCCACGGTGGTTATGGTTTGGGTAACAGCTTTGAAAAAGTCAAGGAACTTTGTCCCG
>CBDUCK010000068.1:0-12339 GCA_965365635.1 uncultured Muriicola sp. | reverse complement strand
ACTGCGAGTGTCGTACTGGGTGGGGATAAAGTACAACCATCTAAAACACCCCCTATAGCGGCTCCATGAGATTCACCAAAAGTCATTACTTTAAAAAGTGTTCCGAATGTATTTCCTGCCATAGAGACGTTGGGTTAGTGCGTTATCTAAAGAAATTCTACCTACGTGAATAAGTCGGTCAAATATAGTCCTAATGCTTTTGGAATCCAAAAAGTCATCTTGCTTAATATACACGAAGTAAATAGGCCCCCACTAAACTAAGAAGTAACCTGCAACATGGCATTCTTTAGGACCGTGACCGGGTGAACAGCTTGTTTTCCTGTCCCGTCAAAAATTTGGTGCCGGCAACTGGTGCCATTTGCGGCGATAATAATTTCTTCACTTGCTTTCTTAACAGACGGAAACAGTTTTAAGCTCCCAATTTTCATGCTAACCTCGTAATGTTCTTTCTCATACCCAAAGGAACCTGCCATTCCGCAACAACCAGAACTAATGATGGTGACACTATAATTCTCCGGGAGGTTTAGAATGTCGAACGTTACTTTTTGATTAGACAGTGCCTTTTGATGGCAATGATTATGAATTTTAATGGTGGCCGCTTCTTTTGTAAACAGATCGCTGTTTATTGTGCCCTCTGCTAATTCCTTAGAAAGGAATTCCTCGATAATCCAGGAACCCGATGATACAGACGCCACCTTTTCCTTGCTCAGATGGAACCGATGATATTCATCCCTAAAACTCAAAATTGCTGAAGGCTCTAACCCAACAATGGGATAGCCTTTTGAGGAATATTCAAACAATTCGTTTACGTTCTTACTGGCTAGTTTTTTAGCCTGTCGCAGAAAGCCCTTAGATAGAAACGTTCTACCACTCTCACCATAATAAGGAATTATTTTGTAGCCAAGGCCCAATAAGAGATCTATGGCATCTTTCCCAACTTCAACATCCAGATATCGGGTAAATTCATCAATAAATAAAACAATTGGTGAACCTGCTGCATTCGATCCCCTTTCTTTTTGTGCAATGTACTTCTTAAAGTTAAAGTAAGCCACTTTTGGCAAGCTTCGTTCGGGTGCTATTCCTGCAGTTCTTTTTATTAAGGATGAAAAATAGTTGGAGGAATAGGTACTATTGGCAATACCTGCAAATAGACTACTCCATTTATTAAGGGTGGTATTGTAGGCAAATAGTCTATTTCTAAAACTGTACCCATTGGCTTCCTGATATTGATATAACAATTCAGACTTTAAGGTGGCCGCATCCACATTGCTGGGGCATTCACTAGAACACGCCTTACAACTTATACATAAATCGAACACTTCTTTTAACTCTTCGGAATTAAACGGATTCGATTTTTCTTCCTGAGTTAGAAATTCGCGCAGCGCATTAGCCCTGCCGCGGGTGGTATCCTTCTCATTGCGAGTAGCATGATAACTGGGACACATCCCCCCTTTTGCTGCTTCTGTCTTACGACAGTCCCCACTTCCGTTACATTTTTCAGCAGCTTTCAATATACCTTCACTATCGCTAAAATCTAGCAACGTGCTTATGTTTGGTTCCTGCCGGTCTATTTCATACCGAAGAGACTCATCCATCGGATAGGCATCCACAATTTTACCAGGATTAAATATGTTTGCAGGATCGAAAAATGACTTTATCTGTTGTAGCAGTTTATAATTCTCCTCCCCGATCATCAGTGGAATAAATTCGGCACGTACAATCCCATCCCCATGCTCACCGCTAAAGGAACCTTTATAGCGCTTTGTTAATTTGGCCACCTCAGTTGTGATAGAACGAAATAAGCGAACATCTTCAGATTTTTTTAAATTTAGAATGGGTCGCAGGTGCAATTCGCCAGCCCCCGCATGTGCATAATACACAGCATCCTGATCGAATTCTTTCATGATCTGAGTGAACTCACCAATAAAATCCTTCAGGTCCTCTAAGGCTACCGCAGTGTCCTCTATACAGGCCACTGCCTTGCGATCACCTACCATATTCCCCAACAATCCTAAACCTGCTTTGCGCAATTCCAGGGCGCTATTAATTTGAGGCCCGCGTAACACCGGACTCGCATAGCTATGTCCTGAGATTTCAATTGATGCTAACAATGCATTTAGCTGTGAGGAAAGCCCCGCCTCTGTTTCATCTTTTACTTCTAACATCAACAAGGCAGCCGGATCTCCTTCCACAAAAAAACGATTAGCCAACTGGGTCTTGTTGTTCTTGGTGCAATCTAAAATTACCCTGTCCATCATCTCGCAGGTGTGAAGATTATTTTTCATCAATGGCGCCACATCGGACAAACAATCTTCAAGGGTTTTATAGTGTGTTACAACCATTGCCGAATACTTTGGTGGTAAATCATCCAGTTGTAAGGTTATTTCAGTGGTGAAAGCTAGTGTTCCTTCACTTCCGCAAAGTAGTTTTCCCAAATTTACATCTTCCTTTGAATCCGTAAAAAGATTACTGTCCACGATGGCATCTATAGCATACCCCGTATTTCTTCTGTGGATACTTTTCTTAGGAAATTCATTTTCTATATTTTTTTGTATATCCTTACTAGACAAAACTTTATATATGTTTTTATAAATGGTGCCTTCAAGTGAGTCCAGCACTGTTTTTTCTTTAAACCCGGCCGGTGATATGGCTTTAAATTCCACATAAGAACCATCGGATAGTACCGTTTTAAGCACAAGTACTTTGTCTCGTGTAACCCCGTACTGAATAGAAGTAGTGCCACTAGAGTTATTGCCCACCATACCACCTATCATACAACGGTTAGAGGTGGAGGTGTTAGGACCAAAGAAGAGTCCATGTGGCTCCAGGTATTGATTAAGTTCATCTCGTACAACACCGGGTTGAACGGTAACACACTTTTTTTCTTTATCGAGATGAAGAATCTTTGTGAAGTGTTTTGAAACATCTACTATAATGCCCTCCCCAACACATTGTCCTGCCAACGAGGTACCGGCGGTTCTGGGAATAAGCCCTATTCCCTGTTTGCTTGCAAACAAAATAAGCTTTCTAATATCTTCTTCGGTTTTAGGAAAAGCAATTCCCAGAGGTGTTTTTCGGTACACAGAAGCATCGGTAGCATAGAGGGATTTCATAAGACGGCTGGCGTCCAAAGACCCCTCTAAACTCGTATCTAATGCAGTAAGTAAATTTTTAAGCAAGTTGGAACAATTTTGAGACCTAAATTAAGTTTTTCTTAACAGTACACCAGCTTTGAATATGTAATTTTAACGTTTAAATAATAACCAGTATGAAAATTGCGAAAATTAGTACTTTAGTTTTTTGATTTGCCTCTGTTTCTATGAGTGCACAAAACATTTCGGAAAATGCACTTGGCCTTCGATTAGGAGACAGTGATGGATTTGGAGCAGAAATTTCGTATCAGAAATCTATTGCCCGTTACAACCGGGTGGAAATTAACCTGGGATGGCGAGATAGCAGAGATTTCGACGCTTTTAAATTAGCAGGAGTTTATCAGTGGATCCATGCCTTAGATGGCAATTTCAACTGGTATTATGGCGTTGGTGGCGGACTTGGAAGCGTGGACTTTACGCCCGGATTTAATGATGGTTCTGACGATGGTCTTTTTGTCTTCGGTGCCGGGAATATTGGTATTGAGTACAATTTTGATATTCCTTTACTACTATCCCTAGATTTTCGTCCAGAAATTGGACTGGTAGGCTATGACGGTTTTTCTGATAATTTTGATTTCGATATTGCCCTGGGCATACGATATCAGTTCTAATTACAATATAGTTTGTAACAAAATCAAGTCCTTACCATAACCTTATGTTAAGGACTTTTTGTTTTCTTTCTTATATAAGTACCTTTGCGCAATTAAACTATAGCAAATAAGATGAAGAAGTTATTATTTACATTCCTAACAGCAGGATTACTTTTTTCTTGCTCCTCAGAGAACAAAGGGTATATCATTGAGGGAACAGTTTCCGGAGAAGACATTGAAGGAACTAAGGTGTATCTGAGAAAAGCGAATGCCCTCAATCAAATGATTTTAGTAGATACCGTGAACATTACCAGTGGTATGTTCTCCTTTACAGGAGACTCCATTCCCGCGCCAGAATTGCACTATATATTTATAGATGAGGCACCGGGTAATATTCCAATTATTGTAGAAAAAGGCACCATAGAAATTTCTACCCAACTCGATAGTCTAAATTTTGCAAAAATTAGTGGCACATTACAAAACGATATATTCTCTGATTTTCTTAAAGATTCAAGGGCCATGAACAGAAGGGCTACTTCTATGAATGAGGATATGCGAGACGCAATGAATCGCAGGGATACGGTGGTTATGAATTCCTTGAGAGAAGAATATTTTGAGTTGCAGGAAGAAGCAAAAGGATATGAACTAGAATTTGCCAGGAACAATCCAAACTCGCTAATTGCTGCCCTTGTAATAGATAAGGCTTTAACTACAAAAGCATTGGAGACTACTGAAGTAAAAGAGCTTTATGAGCTTCTGACTCCGGAAATACAAGCTACTTCTATAGGCTTGAAAATAAAAGAAAAACTAGATGCATTAGGGAGTACAACAATTGGAACCAAGGCTCCTAATTTTTCTGCTCCCTCTCCAACGGGTGAGGAATTAGCATTGCATGATGTACTGGGAAAAGTGACAATCGTTGATTTCTGGGCCGCTTGGTGTAGACCATGCAGGGCGGAAAATCCCAATCTTGTAAGGATCTATGATAAATATAAAGATCAGGGGCTAAGTATCATGGGGGTCTCTTTAGACCGTAGTGCAGATGATTGGAAAAGAGCTATAGCACAAGACGGACTCACATGGAACCATGTGTCTAACACAAGTTATTTTGATGAAATAGCCAAGCTATATAATGTAGATGCTATCCCTGCCACGTTTATATTAGATGAGAACGGGGTGATTGTTGATAGAGATCTAAGAGGTGTTTCATTAGAAAATAGAATAGGCGAATTGCTTCAATAAAGCTTTCAAATAATCAAATAAAAAAACCCTGATGCTCTTAACATCAGGGTTTTTTTATTTGATTAACTATATTTTGGTGTTCTTAAAATTTATTCTGTACATCTTCAAATTCACCGGCAATAGTAACATTGTTGCCAATTTTTACTTTGCCAAAAATATTTACTACAGAATCTGTTCCAATAAATTCTATGGTACTGCCGTCTTTAAGATTTAAGTCCCCGTAAATTGTTAGGTTTCCTTCTATTCGCAGCACGCCTCCTTCTTCAATGTTTATTTCTTTCTTCTTATTGTTTCTACCTACCACTAGTGTACCATTCATTTCTAATAAACCACTATCCATTTTAATATCTATATCATTCACAACGGTCCAGGAACCACACATTAATAAAGAACCACTTACTTTTATAGAATTAAAACGCTTGGCTCCCTTAAAGCCGATATCCTGCCCTTCATTAATCACCAACTTACTGGTGCCATCATATTCTGGTAAAGATTCACAGGTAGTCGTTAAACTTTGTGATAAACGGTTTAATTTAATAATTTGTAATCCTTGCTGTCCGGAAGCTGCGAAGACATAATCTCCCTGGGTCTGCACATAATTTATAGATCCATTTATTTGAATTACACCATAAGGCTGTGCTACAGTACCAAGATCTTCACTCAAGGAAAGACCTGCGCCACCATTAGCCATCATAATAATATCTTTATTAATAGCTACTGCATTGTTAACAATATCTCCTCCAGGTGCTCTATTTGGATCAATAGAAATAGGCAAGTATTGTATCCGATTACCTGAAGTATAGGAGTATATCCCTACTCCATTGCTACCTTCCGCCACCACAATCTTATCATCTACAAAATCTATTGTTCTCTTGGTATACAATCCAAAGTCTGAAGCAATTGGAATTTCTTTTTCCGTTTTTAACTTATCATCCAGGATTCGTATTCCCATACTGGCATCTAATAGGGCTACTCTTTTATCAAAAAATGCAAGCGATCTTAGATCAGAAAATAATTCTTCATGTTTAACATCAAAATCTTTGGTGTCATAAACAGTAATAGAACCATCTTTCCCACTGGTTACGTATACTTTATTCCCGTCAACATGTACATCGGTAGCATTATCGCCCGGTTGATACCCGTATAGGATGCCACTGCTTACGTTCATTACACCAGAATTCACTTCTATTTTGGCTACAAAAGAATTAGAGGTTGCAGAAAATGATTGAGCTGCATCTAATCCACCAACAGCATACACATACCCATTTGAGTATTGCAATGCATTAATATCGGCATTTGTATAAAGCAATCTGGAGGTTACAGCTGGGTTATTTGGATCCAGAATATTTACGATATCGATAGCCCCAAAATAATCTTCACCCGCCACGTTATAAGAAACATAGGCGTAATCCCCATCTACATGTACATGGGAAGCGGTTAGAAACGAACTTCCTCCATAACTGGGTGGATCTATCTGAGCAACTAATGTAATTGGATGATCCCCTGCAATATCTGCTTTGGCAGCAGAGACTCTTTTATTAGAATTCAACTGGTCTTCAGCTATTTCCAGTACTCCGGAATTAACAAAGCTTAAACTTCCTTGTAATTTGATTGGGTCATTTTCCAGAACAAGATTTACCTGATCTTCATCCGCAAAGATGGTGGTTTCATCGCTACAGGATAAAACAAAAACAAAGGCACAAAGAAATACTAAGGCTATTCCTTTTTTCATAAGTAGGTTATTTTCTATTAATGAATTAGTAGTTTTGGGCACTACTGTAACGATAAAGAAAGGCTAAAAGTATACTGAATTATAATATATTAGCTGAACAGCATAAATTACCTGTAAATTTCAATAGAACAGTGAGTTCAACGGCAAAAAACAAGCCTATAACTTCCCGAGTTTTTCCAGTACAAAAAGTATGAGAATAGGTACCGCCAACAGAAATACCATTAGGGTTTCGGTGAACAGCAAGTCTGGCTTAAACATCAAAGTAACCAAATAGCCCCCTATAGCACCGCCAAAATGGGCTGTATGCCCTATATTTCCAAGTCTTTTTTTCATTCCGTAAATAGAATATAACATATACAAAATACCAAGCACATAGGCCGGCAACGGAATAGGAATAAACATGATCCCTAATTTCATGTTGGGTTGCAATAATATCGCGGCATATAATACCCCTGTAACAGCACCGCTGGCCCCTACTGCGCTATAATACGGTTCATTCCTATGAAAAAACAGCGCCAGAAGACTCCCGGCTAATAAACTCACAAAATAAATAACTACAAACTTGGTTGCTCCAAACCACCGAATTAACACATCCGCGAAGAAATAGAGCGTAAACATATTTAAAAAAAGATGGGAAACATCTACATGCAAAAAACCAGAAGTTACCATACGTTCCTTCTGCCCAGCCTTTATAGCACCAATTCCAAATTTGAAGCGCTCAAAGAATCGTTGATCATTAAAACCCTTGAGCGATACCAACGCATTTGCTGCCATAATAGCCATTGTAGCCAAATGTAAATTCATGAATTATACCCTTATAATTGGAGCCAAATATAGCTATATTTGCGCATAGTTTATCTTGCATGCAGCTACTTGTTTATATTTTATCCTATCCCTTTTTATGGCTTATTTCAATACTCCCGTACCATCTTTTTTATGGCTTTTCTGATGTAGTTTTCTTCTTCTTATATTATGTTTTTGGTTACCGTAAAAAAGTGGTTTTGGAAAATCTGAAATTGACCTTTCCAGAGAAATCAGAAAAGGAACTACTGCTGGTTCGCAAGCGATTCTACAAGCATTTGTGTGATCTGTTTCTGGAAATGATAAAAACGATGCATCTTTCCAGAGAACAAGTAAAAGAGCGATACAATGTGCTTAATATAGAGGTGATTAAGGAGATAGAAAAAGAGAAAAGCATTCTAATCGTATGTTCACATTATGCCAATTGGGAATGGAACGTAAGTATGAATAATTATATCACATCTAATGGGTATGCGGTGTATCAAAAAATTGGAAACGTTTATTTCGACCGTTTAATAAAAAAAATGCGATCAAAATGGAATACTATTCCCATAGAGCAACGAGAAACTGTAAAAACGGTCATAAAAAATGAACAAGAATCGATCAGGGGGGTGTATGGGATGGTTAGCGATCAATCTCCTATGGCAAGCAGAGCCCAATACTGGAGTGATTTTATGGGCATAAGTGTACCAGTTTTTAACGGAGCAGAAGCGTTGGCAAGAAAATTAGATCTTGCCGTAGTATTTTTAAAAGTTTCCAAAGTGAAACGGGGGTATTACAATGCTGAGTTTATTCCAATTACTACTCATGGAAAAAGCACCAAACAACACGAGATTACTGAACAGTTCCTACGACTCACAGAGCAACAGATTAAGGAACACCCGGAATATTACTTATGGACTCACAGACGGTGGAAGCACCGCCACAAAGCTCCTAAAAAGGTGTCCTGATTACGTTAGGGATGTAATCTGCTCTATTTCCTTAATTACTTTTTTCGCCAGATCATCTGCTTCTGCCTGGCTTGGTGCTTCGGTATAAATCCTTATAATTGGTTCTGTATTAGATTTTCTTAAATGAACCCATGAGTTTGCAAAATCGATTTTGACACCATCAATGGTGGAATGCTCTTCTTCCTTGTATTTTTGGGCCATTTGCAATAACACCTCGTCAACATTGAGCTCTGGTGTAAGTTGAATCTTTTTCTTACTCATAAAATAGGCAGGATAGCTTTTGCGTAGTGCACTGACCGTCCCTCCTCGTTCTGCCATCAACATTAAAAACAGCGCGGTACCTACTAAGGAATCTCTTCCATAATGGCTTTCAGGATAGATAATTCCTCCGTTTCCTTCACCTCCAATGATTGCCTTATTAGCCTTCATTTGGGTAACTACATTTACTTCTCCTACGGCTGCGGCTGTATACACCCCGCCATGCTTTTCTGTAATATCGCGCAATGCTCTGGAAGAAGACAAATTGGAAACTGTATTCCCGGGAGTCTTCCCCAGTACGTAATCTGCACAAGCAACCAAGGTATATTCTTCTCCGAACATTTCTCCATCTTCACTAATAAAGGCAAGTCTGTCCACGTCCGGATCTACCACAATGCCAAAGTCGGCCTTCTCACGAACTACCAATTCGCAAATATCCTGTAAGTGTTCTTTGAGCGGTTCCGGATTGTGTGGAAAATGTCCAGTAGGGTCACAGTAGAGTTTAATTACTTCAACCCCCAGGCTCTCCAATAACTTAGGGATGGCAATACCACCTGTAGAGTTTACACCGTCTACTACAACCTTAAACCCGGCCTTTCTTATGGTCTCGGCATCTACCAAAGGCAATTCCAATACTTCATCGATATGAATATCGATATATGCATCATTTTTGATAATGGTGCCCAAATCATCTACCTCCGAAAAATTAAAATCTTCCTCTTCTGCCAATTTAAGAATACTGGCTCCTTCTGCTGCATTCAAAAATTCCCCTTTCTCATTTAGCAGTTTTAACGCGTTCCATTGTTTTGGGTTATGACTGGCTGTTAAAATGATACCCCCGTCAGCTTTTTCCAATGGTACTGCAATCTCTACCGTTGGCGTAGTAGAAAGTCCCAGATCTATTACATCTATACCCAAACCAGTTAGGGTAGCAACCACCAGATTTTGAATCATTTCTCCTGATATCCGGGCATCGCGACCAATTACTACTCTTAATGCGTCCTTTTTAGAATAATTTTTTAGCCAGGTACCATATGCAGCGGCAAACTTCACTGCATCTATGGGAGTTAAATTGTCATTTGGTTTCCCACCAATAGTTCCTCGTATACCGGAAATAGATTTTATTAGGGTCATAGAATTACGTTAAGTTTTTGCAAATATACAGGTATCGTGTATTTTACTGAGCCCCTAATTTGTAAATTCGGGTTATGAATTTTCTGGCTCACATATTTCTTTCTTTTGGTGATGATGAAATAACTATTGGTAATTTCATTGCGGATAGCATTCGTGGCAACAAGTATGATCATCTCCCGGAAAGGATACAGAAAGGTATACTGCTCCACAGAGCAATTGATACCTATACAGACAGCCATCCTATCACAAAACAAAGCAGCAAACGTTTACATGCTAATCATGGGCACTACAGCAGAGTGGTTGTAGATATTTTTTATGATCATTTTTTAGCACGAAATTGGAAAATGTATTCTGATATTTCATTAGCCAGTTACGTATCCCAATTCTATGATTTACTGGATGTTCATTATCCCATATTACCTAAAGGTGTAAAAAAAATGATGCCCTACATGATTGGAGATAATTGGTTGTTGAATTATGCGCATATTGAAGGCATCAACAGAGTCCTAAATGGAATGTACAGACGAACAAAAGAGAAAAGTAATATGAATTTCGCGGTCTTAGACCTGCAAGAGCACTATGATCTTTTTGAGAATGAATTTCATGCTTTCTTTGAAGAATTAATTATCTTTTCCGATCACAAATTTAAAAGCTTGTGATCCACTTTGTGTAGATAGTGAAATTCCATACCCTAATATGTATCCTATGAAAAAAGTAGTACCCTTTTTAGCGATTCTTATTCTTTTTATTCATTGTAAACCTTCCCCTGCTGCGCCAACCGGTCTGGTTACAGAAAAAGCCATGGTAGTATCGGCCCGTGAAGAAGCTTCAGCAGTGGGTGTCGAAATAATGAAAAAAGGAGGCAATGCCTTTGACGCCATGGTAGGAACAGAACTGGCACTGGCAGTAGCGTATCCCTATGCAGGGAATTTAGGAGGTGGCGGGTTTATGGTGTACCGAAAGAATAATGGTGATGTTGGCGCCATCGATTACAGAGAGAAAGCCCCATTAGCCGCATCAAAAAATATGTATCTGGATTCTTTAGAAAATGTAATTCCCGGAATGAGTACAAAAGGTGCCACAGCCGTTGGGGTTCCGGGTACTATAGCAGGAATATTTGAAGTGCATCAAAAATTTGGTTCGTTGCCCATAGAGGAAATTTTTGAGCCTGTGATTGCCCTGGTAGAAAATGGAGTGGTTGTTACCGAAAAGCAAGCACAACGACTAGATCGTTATTGGGATCAGATTATGGAAGTTAGCGGAGACAACACCTTTTTTTACACGCAATGTATCGCAGGTGACACCCTCCGATATCCTTCTCTTGCCAACACGTTGCGCAGAATTGCTAAAAATGGCAGAGACGAATTTTACAAAGGAGAAACTGCGAAAATATTAGCCTCATTCATTCAGGAAAGAGGCGGTTTTGTTACTGAAGAAGATCTTGCAAAATATGAAGCAAAATGGCGACAGCCTGTCATTTTTAATTACAAGGATTTGCGTATCATAAGCATGAGTCCACCCAGCAGTGGCGGGGTCACCATTAACCAAATATTTAAAATGATAGAGCCTTATGATATAGGCGACTATAAACAAAATTCCCCGAAAGCCATTCAATTGTTAACGGAGTCGTTCAGAAGGGCCTATGCAGATCGGAATTACTATTTGGGCGATCCAGATTTTGTAGAAATTCCGTTAGATGTTCTTTTAAGGAATAGCTACTTACAAGAACGAATGCAAGGTTTCACCTTTGAAAAAGCAACAAAATCGGAGGATATCAAAAGAGGAGCTATAGAAATAGTTGAAAGTTCGGAAACCACTCATTATTCGATAGTAGATGCGGAAGGAAATGCGGTCTCTGTTACCACGACCCTTAATGGGGCCTACGGTTCTAAATTGTATTGTGATGAACTGGGTTTCTTCCTAAATAATGAAATGGACGATTTTAGTTCCAAGCCCGGAATTCCAAACATGTTCGGACTCATAGGAGCTGAAGCCAATAGTATTGCTCCCGAAAAACGAATGTTAAGCAGTATGACACCGACCATCGTAGAAAAAGATGACAAGTTATGGCTCGTGGTAGGTACCCCTGGTGGGTCTACCATCATTACAGCGGTAGCACAGACTATTTTAAATGCCTATGAATTTAATATGAGCATGCAAGAGTCTGTGAATGCTCCCAGATTCCATCATCAGTGGTTGCCAGATTTTATTGTTTTTGAGCCAGACGGATTTTCCGAAGAAGTTAAAAATGAATTAAAATCAAAAGGGTATACCATTAATGAGGGTCGTACTCCTGTTATAGGAAAAGTAGACGCTATACGAGTGCTTCCCGATGGGCGGCTCGAAGGAGGAGCAGATCCACGTGGTGATGATAAGGCCGTAGGGTATTAATAGCAACTTATGTAAGTACCACATGAAAAGACGTATCATTAGAACACTCCTGATAGTATTGGTTGTTCTTGGATCAGGAGTGAGTTTTT
>CBDUCK010000067.1:0-12398 GCA_965365635.1 uncultured Muriicola sp. | reverse complement strand
ATGATCCGGAAGCAGCCAAATATGCCTGGGGAATTGGCTTTCACTGGTATGAAACATGGGCCGGCGGAGAACCCATGTTCAATAATCTTGGAAACATCAAAGAATCCTATCCTACAAAAAATATTTTATTCACCGAGGGGTGTGTTGAAGGATTTAAGGCAGAAAAATATCAATTCTGGCCTAACGCGGAACGATATGGGAGATCTATGATCAATGATTTTAATGAAGGTACGGTGGGTTGGACAGATTGGAATATCCTTTTAGACCAAACAGGGGGTCCTAACCATGTTGGTAATTTTTGCTTCGCTCCTATTCATGGAGATACTAATTCGGGAGATCTTATCTATACGCCATCTTATTATTATATAGGACATTTTTCAAAATTTATTCGCCCAGACGCCAAACGAGTTAGCACTGCCAGTAGCAGAAGTAACTTGTTAAGTACATCATTTCAAAATGTGGATAATTCTATGGTGACCGTGGTGATGAATGAGAGCGATGTGGAAATATCCTATAAATACTATATGGGCTCTGAGGTTGCAGAAATGAAAATACCACCCCACTCCATGCAGTCGCTTATAATAAAATAGCAAAAGGAAGCCGATAAACTATGCACACTTCCCTAGTGTTCTACTTAAGTTGTAATGCTGTTTCGTAATTTGCTATTCATATAGTTGCCTCATCCTGGGTTAAAAAAAAGGTCACATTTATGAAATGGAATCGGTGCTTTACAAGTTGTTCTATGGTCTTGGCTTTGCTCCTTATTAGTTGCCGAACGCATCAGGAGGAAAAGCTAATAGTGCGCATAGCCACTGCAGCCAACATGCAATTTGTCATGGAGCAGCTAACCGCTACTTTTAAAGAAGAAACGGGAGTATCTTGTGAAGTTGTTGTTAGTTCCTCAGGTAAACTATATGCTCAAATAATGGAAGGGGCACCCTACGACCTGCTTGTTTCTGCAGATCTCAAATACCCTGATGAACTGTATAAAAACAAACGCACAACATCGCCGCCGAAAGTCTATGCCTATGGTCAACTGGCACTTTGGACTATGTTAGATACACTTTCACTTTCTTTAAACTTACTTTCAGATAATAGATTAGAGCATATAGCCATAGCCAACCCTAAAACAGCCCCCTATGGGAGAGCAGCAATAGAAGTTTTAGCCCATCATAAATTATTAGAATTGGTTAATGACAAGCTGGTCTATGGGGAAAGCATTGCACAAACCAATCAATTTATAATCTCAAAGTCTGCTGAAGTAGGCTTTACTTCTATGTCTGTTGTACTCTCGGATGAAATGAAAGGAAAGGGTAGATGGATGGCTATTAATAAAAATGATTATTCCCCTATAGAACAAGGGGTTGTGATGCTAAATAATCGGAAAACAGAAAATTCAGAGGTACAGAAATTCTATGATTTCCTATTTTCAGAAAAAGGGAAGAACATATTAAAAAAATTTGGATATTCGGTCTATGAATAGCTTTGCGGGTCATATCGTTTCAATAAAGGAGTCTGGAAAGATGTCGTTGGTTACGATTTCAATTAAAGGTGACCTAAAGATAAAGGCAATTCTATTGGAAACCCCAGAAACTGCATCATACCTAAAACAAAACAATCCCATTCAAGTTTTGTTTAAAGAGACGGAAGTTGTGATTGGCCATGATATGAATCACCAAATAAGCCTTCAAAATAGGATTCAGGGTACCGTATCTCATCTGGAAAAAGGAGCGTTACTTAGTAAACTAATTGTGCAATCTGAGATTGGAGACATTGGGTCTATTATTAGCACCCAGGCAATCCAAGATTTGGGAATACAGGAAGGGTCTAAAGTAGTAGCCATGATTAAATTGAATGAAATAATGCTATCTAAATGTTAGATTGGGATCCGCTTATATTAACCTTTGAATTGGCGTTGGTGACCACGGTTATTCTATTGTTTATTTCAATTCCCATAGCCCAATGGCTGGTGAAGACAAAATCGGGTATTAAACCTGTTATAGAGGCTCTGGTTAGTATGCCGCTGGTCTTACCACCTACGGTGTTAGGTTTTTATTTCTTAGTAGCCTTTAGTCCCAGTAATTCTTTTGGCACTTGGTTAAATGAATGGCTGGGTATTAAACTGGTCTTTTCGTTTGAAGGATTGGTGGTAGCTTCGGTTATTTATAGTTTACCATTTATGGTACAACCCATTCAATCTGGACTTGCCGCCTTATCTCCTACCCTTTCGGAAGCGGCCTATGTAATGGGTAAATCTAAAATGACCACCTTGTTCAGGGTGCTGCTCCCAAACATAAAAAAATCGCTTTTAACAGGTATTGTACTGGCATTTGCCCATACCATTGGTGAATTTGGTGTTGTCCTTATGATCGGCGGTAATATCCCTGGGAAAACCAAGGTAGCATCTATTGCCATCTATGATGAAGTGGAGGCATTAAATTATGAAGCAGCCAATTTTTATTCCCTTACCTTGTTTGCAATTACTTTTGTGATTCTTCTAACGGTATACCTTATAAATGGTGGCTATCTAAAACGATTCTGGAAATGATTACCCTCCAATTTTATAAGAAATTACTAGCCGCGGAAGGCGATCTTGATCTCCAAATTGAGCTCGACATTCAAAAAGGGGAGTTGATTACTCTATATGGCCCCTCTGGAGTAGGAAAAACGTCTTGTTTGAGAATTCTTGCAGGATTGATGACCCCTGATCGTGGTCATATTAAAGTAGATGATGCTATTTGGTTCGACTCGGAAGCCAAAAAGAATAGGTCTCCTCAAAAACGCAGTGTTGGATTCCTTTTTCAAGATTATGGGTTGTTTCCAAATATGACAGTACGGGAAAATCTTGAGTTTGCGCTTAAAAAAGGACAAAATAAGGGCATCATTTCCGAACTAATTGAAGTAATTGAATTGGGCGACCTTCAAAATAGACATCCGATGACGTTATCGGGTGGTCAGAAACAACGTGTTGCATTAGCTAGGGCCTTGGTGCATAAACCAAAAATTCTTTTGCTCGATGAGCCTTTAGCCGCATTGGATTATCATATCAGGCAAAAATTGCAGACCTATATCTACAAGGTCCACAAAGAGTTTTCTTTAACTACCCTATTGATAAGTCATGATATAGGAGAAATTGTTAAAATGTCCGACAGGGTTGTTGTTTTAGAACATGGGAAGATTAGTAAACAAGATACTCCTCAAGCAATTTTTATGAGCAAACAGCTCAGTGGCAAATTTCAGTTTACCGGAGATATCATTGCTATAGAACAAGAGGAAGTTGTCTATATTGTAACTGTTTTGATACATAATAGCCTTATAAAAGTAGTGGCTGATACTTCGGAAGTTGCTGAATTAACCATTGGAGATAAAGTAGTGGTCGCCTCAAAAGCTTTTAACCCTATCTTGTATAAAATTGAATAAAACCAGAATGACATTGCACGATCGCCCGGCACTATTACTCATCGATATTCAAAAAGGACTCGAAGAAATAGCATATTACGGAGGCTATCGAAATAACCCCGGTGCAGAAATAAAAGCCGCCGAACTATTAGAATTTTGGAGAACACATGGCCTCCCAGTAATTCATATAAAACACAATGGCACCCCGCCATCTCCACTTACAAAAGGACGGCCAGGAAATGATTTTAAGGATATTACAAAACCTCAACCTCATGAAAAAATTATTGAGAAAAATGTAAATAGTGCCTTTATTGGCACCTCTTTACAAGAGTTCTTAGATCAGCACCAAATACAACAAGTGGTTCTTGTAGGACTTACTACAGATCACTGTGTGTCTTCCACGGCGAGGATGGCCAAAAATTTGGGGTACGACACCTATATTATTTCAGACGCTACCGCGACGTTTAGTAGAATAGGGCCCAATAACAAAAAACACACCGCAGAACAACTACATGAAATAACCCTGGCCAGTTTGCACAATGAATTTGCAACCATCCTTGAAACCGAAACTTTATTAACTAATTTAACCCAATAATAACCCAGAACATGATCCACAAATTAGGGAAGAAATTCACGGATATTTTTCAGAAAAATATGCCCGATGCATTTGTTTTTGCACTTGCCTTAACCCTTATTACCGCCTTAGCAGCACATTTCTGGATGGATACTTCGCCTATAAAAGTTATTGAATCCTGGTACGACGGGTTCTGGATACTATTAGAATTTGGTATGCAGATGGTTTTATTGGTGATCACAGGATTTTGCATTGCTTTATCCCCTTTGGTGAAAATTGCAATAGACCGTTTAGCAACTTTAATTAAAACCCCAAGACAAGTGTACTTTTCTGTCATTTTCATAGGTGCTCTTTTAGCACTGGTTAGTTGGGGCTGGGTGGTGATTACGGCAGTATTGGCCAGAGAACTGGCCCTAAGGATCAAAGGAGTTAATTACCCTTTTCTTATCGCTTGTGTATACTTATCGGACGTTATTTGGGTAAATGGACTCTCCAGTTCTATTCCCTTACTATTAAATACAGAGAATAATTTCATCATTGAAGCAGCCATACTAGATACTACCATACCCTCTGCACTAACACTTGGCTCTAGTTTAAATGTAATAATGCTGTTGATTTTTGTGATCCTGGCTCCTATTTTCATGATTATACTAATTCCTAAAGAAGATAAAACCAAGGAGCTAAGTTATATGTTGGGAACAGAAAAGGAAGAAAAAAGCAGCACCATTAAAGAAGAGGCACAGCAAATGACACTTCCGTTTAGAGCCTTTTCAGATAGTTTAAATAATAGCAGTATTCTCCAGTATGTTGTAGTTGCAGCAGGAATGGTTTATATCATCTACCATTTTGTAACCAAGGGATTTGATTTAAATCTCAACATCATGATCTTTATTTTTTTGATGCTGGGTTTAGCGCTTCATATGACCCCAATGCGATACGTTATCGCTATGAAAAGAGCCAGCGGTAATGTATCAGGAATTCTATTTCAGTATCCCTTTTATGCAGGAATTATGGGCATCATGATATACACAGGGTTGGGTGAGCAACTGGCAGATTCATTGGCCTCTGTTGCCACCTTAGATAGCTTTCCCTTTTTTGCTTATTTATCTGGGGCGATGGTCAATTTTGCCATACCCTCTGCCGGAGGAGAATTTGCAGTAATAGGACCCACCATTATCAAAGCTATCCAGGAAATTGGTGCTGGTTTACCTCCGGATGAAGTTACGAATCTTATTTCCAGAGCAGCCCTATCAGTAGCTTATGGAGAAAGTTTAACCAACTTAATGCAGCCATTTTATTTATTACTAATCCTTCCTGTAATGGGAACAGGTATAAAAATTCAGGCCAGGGATATTATGGGGTATTTGGTTATTCCTTTTATTGTCTTTTTCCTTATTCAAGCAACCGTAGTAACATGGTGGCCGTTGTAAGTAAACCTATCTCAACTTCAGAATTATTTTTAACTCAGAATTCAACACCTTACTAGGATAGTCGCTATAAGGCATAAAAAAAGCACCGTTAAAAACGGTGCCTTTTCCAATCAACAACCAACCAATTATTTTGGCATTACCACATCTTCGATGATATGAATAACCCCATTAGAAGCCATTACATCTGTCTTGGCTATTTTACTGTAATTACCATTTGCGTCCATTAAAAAGATACCTCCATCTTTTTGTACAGCAGTAAGTGTCCCACCATTTAAAGTAGTTAATGCTGCTTTCCCTTTGCCCATTTCTAAAGCCTTCACAACATCAGCGGCTCCAATCTTACCTGCCACTACGTGATACGTTAAGATAGCTGCCAATTGTGATTTGTTCTCTGGCTGCAATAAAGAATTTAAGGTATTGGCATCTATCTTTGCAAAACCTGCATTTACGGGTGCAAAAACTGTAAAAGGACCGTCCCCTTGCAAGGCACCTACAAGATCAGCTGCTTTTAAGGCGGCTACCAATGTAGAAAAATCATCTACAGATACTGCGATATCTACAATATCCTGAGATTTACTTTGGGCTTGTACGTTTGTAGCAGATAGAACTAATACAAAAGTTGAAATAATAAAGATTACTTTTTTCATGATTTGTTTTTTTTAAATTTTAATTATTATTGTTTTTGTGCACTCTTCCTAAATATTTACACCACTTTGGGATGGGTGGATGAGGAAAGTATTTTTTTATCATATCTTTAACATTCGCTATGAATGAAGTTTCCCCGGATATAGACATTATTCTTCAATTGCAAAATGGAGATAAAACTGCACTATACGCACTTTACGATAAATATTCAGGTGCTCTTTACGGGGTTATCTTGCGGATGTGCAGAGATAAAGAAATGGCAGAAGATCTTCTGCAAGAAACATTTCTGAAGATTTGGAAAAAAATAGACCAATATGATGCCACCAAGGGCAAATTTTATACCTGGTCTTATCGCATTGCAAAAAACACCACGTTAAATGCTCTTCGAAAAGCTTCCCCCCTCATCCAAAATGAAGATTTAGGTGTATATAAGAATATAGCGGAAGAAGAGACATTCCGGGATTATTCGGAATTGAACGGTGTAGTAAAGAATTTAGAACCGCAGCATCAAAAAGCAATAGAACTTGTTTATTTTAAAGGGTATACCCACAGAGAGGCCCATGAAATCATGGGGGTTCCTCTTGGAACATTTAAATCGTATGTTAGACAGGCATTGCTTCAGATAAAAAATAGATATAAGGAGCCAACGGCCATTGTATGGCTGTGTATTGAAGTTTTTGGTAATGGATAGAAAAAAGATACAAAAGGAAGGTCTTTTAGAGCAATACCTGCTTGGCGAACTGAGCGCTGAGGAGAATGTCCTCATTGAAAAGATTTTGAGTTCCGATAGTGAACTCAAAAAGCAGTTCGAATTATTGGAAACTAATTTCGAAAGAATGGCTTTCGAAAATGCTATTGAACCTTCTGAGGCAGTTAAAACAAGGTTAATAAACAGCTTAAAATCTGATGATGCCCCCGTCATTACACTACCAAAAGATAGAGGAAACACTCCGTATGCCAAGATCCGATTACTGGTTGCTGCCAGTTTAGCCGCTCTTTTTGCCGTAAGTGCTTTTTGGTTTTACAGCCAGTGGCAAACTACAGAAGAAATGCTTCAGATTGTTCAAAAAGAGACTGTCGAAATTAAAAATAACCTGCTAAAACTAGAGGCAAATTTCCTTACCAAGGATAGTTTATACACAACCCTTAACAACAAAGATGTTATCCCTTTAGTACTCCAGGGAAATAAATTACTCCCTGAGGCTAGAGCAATAGCTTTTGTAAACCATCAGAATAAAACGGTTGTAATAAACCCTCAGTCATTACCTAAACTCAAGGATGATGAAACCTATCAAATTTGGGCCGACGTAGACGGGGAAATGATAAGCATGGGGTTAGTTCCTACAGATCAGGAATTAGTTGCCCTTACTTATATAGATGAGGCAGAATCGTTTAACATAACCATTGAACCCGAGGGAGGGAATAATCATCCAACGGTAAGCAGATTGATCTCCAATGTGTTTTTATAAAACACTATAGTGCCTTGATATCCTGTGGAATTCCATACAAGTCAAAATCGGCAGCATCGGTGATAATTACTTGTACAAATTCACCCTGTTTCACGTAGTACTTAGTAGCGTCTATCAACACTTCATTATCTACATCTGGGGAGTCAAATTCGGTTCTTCCAACAAAATAATTTCCTTCTTTTCTATCGATAATGCATCGAAAGGTATTCCCAATCTTTTCCTGATTTAACTCCCATGAGATCTGTGCCTGAATTTCCATGATTTCGTTGGCTCGTTGCTGTTTTATATCCTCAGGGACATTGTCTTCGAGCGAATAGGCATGGGTATTCTCTTCATGGCTATAGGTAAAGCACCCCAGGCGTTCAAAACGCATTTCTTTAACCCAATCTCGCAAGGTTTGGAAATCCTCCTCTGTTTCTCCTGGGTAACCTACTATTAAAGTAGTTCTGATTGCCATATTTGGTACCGCACTCCGAAACTCTTGTAATAATTTTGTTGTTTTCTTATGCGTAGTTCCTCTGCGCATGCTTTTTAATATAGCATCCGAAATATGCTGCAATGGAATATCTATATAATTACAAATCTTAGGCTCCTTATGCATCACTTCCAATACATCCATGGGGAAACCTGTTGGGAATGCATAATGTAGACGAATCCATTCTATCCCTTCAATCGTAACCAATGCCTTAAGCAATTCAGCCAAATTGCGTTTGCCGTAAATATCGAGCCCATAATAGGTCAGATCCTGAGCTATCAATATAAGCTCTTTAACTCCTTTATTTGCCAATTTACCTGCTTCCAGAACCAAATCCTCAATAGTCTTACTCTTGTGCTTTCCCCTCATTATGGGAATAGCACAAAAGGAACATGGGCGATCACAACCCTCTGCAATTTTAAGGTATGCGTAATTTTTTGGTGTGGTAGTTAACCGTTCTCCAATAAGCTCGTGCTTATAATCTGCCTCTAAGGCTTTTAATAAATTAGGTAAATCACTGGTTCCAAAATAAGCATCCACATCCGGGATTTCCTTTTCCAGATCTGGTTTATAGCGCTCACTAAGACATCCGGTAACAAATACTTTATCTACATCCCCAGCTTCTTTCTTTTGCACGAACTCGAGAATCGTATTTACACTTTCTTCTTTTGCATTCGCAATAAAGCCACAGGTATTAATAACAACTATATTACCTTCTTCTTCATGCACAACCTCCTTGTTATTGGCCCGCAATTGACCCATTAGAACTTCTGAGTCATATATATTCTTAGAACAACCCAGTGTTACTACGTTAATTCGATTCTTTTTAATAGACTTTGTACGCATTCAAAATATTTGAGGTGCAAAAATACAATTTGACCCTTGATAAGTGCCCTAATTACAAGAATTCTTTGCTTTTTTAGTTAATCCAATACAGCTAAATGAAATCTAAAAAGACAAGCAATAGCTAAGTTCCATGAAAAATACCTCCCAAATTCTGAATGAATCGGATGGCTATTTTTGGTGGCTCAATAGAAACATTAGTTATCACATACCCGGATCTCAGGGAAAATTTTCCGAACAACTTTTTCCTGACGCCCTGGCATGTCTGTATGCCGGCCTTGAAAAGAACGATCAGAAACTGCAGATCAAGGCCTTCTAGTTGTTAGAATGGGGAATGACTCAGGGGAAGAGCTTGCAGTTCCTTCCGGTTTTAAGAATGAATTATAAGGTACGATACAAGACCTATTAAATAACTAACCATCAAAAGTTAAACTACCTTAATTATAGGATACCGGTAAAACACGTACTTTGGAAGCCTTTTCGAAGGCGGCTCCCAGGTGCAGTAATTTGACTTCCTGAAACTGTTTTGAAATAAAGGTTAAACTTATTGGTTCTCCACTCGTTTTGTACCCCATCGGCACAGTTAGTGCAGGATACTTCGCAATAGCGGCATAACCCGCATGGTAGTTATTTATAGACAAAATGGCATCCAGTTTATTTTCATCAAGAACCGAATTAAAATAATTTCTGGTTTCTTTTTCCAAGTTTGTCTTACTAATTTCGAGTTGTTCGAGCGAAGTAGTATCGGCTATAATGCCATCAAAACGAGCCTGCCCGTAGGGTATCCGAACTATTGAATCTACTTTATTAAAAGCGATGACATCTGCCACAGAATGCACTTTTACCTCATTATTTTTCTCCGCATACTTCTCCAGATAGCCGGGCAGATCCACTTTCATATCCAGATTAAGAATACTAGAAAAGCCGGTGAGTTCAACGGCAGGTCTTTCTATGGGAATAATTTCAGCTCCTAAATTTGAAAGCATATCCATGGTGCCTTTATAAATACTGTCTCGCTCCATTAAATACGAAAATGCTCCGAATCGTTTTCCTTTTATTTCATCAATTTGTATCTCTTTATACCATGTAGAATCCCAATCCTGAGTTACGGAACTTGCATCTTCTTTGTCATAGCCCAGCATAGCATCTAGCACAATAGCATTATCTACTACATTCCGTGTCATGGGCCCGGGGGTATCTAACGTACTAGATATTGGCACAATTCCGGATCTGCTAAGAAGACCTATGGTGGGTTTTAGCCCTACTACAGAATTTTGACTGGAAGGAGACAGAATAGAACCAGATGTTTCCGTACCTACTGCAGCCACAGCATAATTAGCGGCCATAGAGGTGCCGCTCCCCGAACTGGAACCTCCTGTTTCAAAAATGCGTCTGCCATAAGGGTTCAGTGTTTGTCCGCCTACGGCACTATACCCAACAGGACAGCCACCGCATAGGTAATACGCCCACTCACTTAAATTTACCTTTCCAAGGATTAATGCCCCTTTCTTTTTTAATTGCTGCACAATGAAAGCGTCTGATGGCTTATTACTTCGCAAGGCAATGGCACCTGCTGTGGTGTTCATCCCAGAAGTATTGATATTGTCTTTCAATAGGATGGGCATACCATAAATAGGGTGGTGGTCTTCCCCTGATCCTGCCGATTCATCCAGTTTTCTCGCTTGGGCCACTACGTCCTTGTTTAATGCGATAATAGTATTTAACGTGGTGGTATTATCTAGTTCGTACTTATATATTCTATAGAGATAGAACAATACCAACTCTTCATAACTCAAGGCTCCCTTTGCAATAGCACCCTGTATGGCAGGTATATTTTGTTCTAATATCAATGGTTTTAATCGTTCATAGGTAGCTTCTGTAATTTTAGATACTTCATCGTAAAGGGGAACAAAAACAGCATTCTTATCTAATACCTTAGACTGAATAAGCTTGTACTGCATCCGCTTGTTTTCATGGTCCGAATTGGCAGCTACTTCTACGGAATCGTTATACGGCGTCCAAAGCACCACTTCTTTAGTAGGTTGCTGATCGTATTTACAAGAAATCAATACGAACATTATCAAACTAAGACTGAAATACCTGGAAGCCGGTCGAATCATTTTAATTGTTTCCATTTAGCAATATTAATTTTATTCATTCTAACAAACTCGTCTTTTTCTTCGGCTGCCGCCAGAACTATTGACTTTTCAGCAGATAGAATAGCCCCCTTATAATCTTTTAGGGCGGCCTGCACTAAGGATTTTACGCGGTAAAAATAATACGTATCCCCACCTAAGTTTATTGCTTTGTTTAGATATTCTAACGCCACAGGATACTGTTCTCCCTGTTCCTGAAAATACCGGGCGGCCTCATAATACGTTTGGGCCGAAGGATTCTCTGCTAATTTGGTCGCAATTTCATTACCCATCAATTGATGGGTATCCACAGAAAGCGGTATAGCCACCTCCGTATTCCCCCATAACCATTTCATAATGATGCTATTATGCGTTATTTCATCAAAGGTTATCAAAAAATTCTCTTGCCATGCCTGGGTTTTCTTGGGTGTACTAGCGACCCTAAAAGCGTCTTCTGTAGGGTCATAATTCTGTCGCCCATCGCCCCAGTGGCCTATGTTCTTGTGGAATACTATTTCCCAGGTTTCTCTTTCAGGAAAGGCATAGAGTGCATAGGTTCCTTTAGGAAGCAGATTTCCTGCCACTTCCATATCGGAATCAATTGTTATTTTGGTAGACTCGTTGGCTCCTACCCGCCATATACGGCCGTAAGGCACTAATTCTCCAAATAGGGTACGTCCTCTTACTGCAGGGCGAGAATATTCAACAGTAATTTTAGAAAGACCTACAACTTGTTCCACCTTAGAAAATGGACTCGCTTTTGGGTGTGTAATTTGACCCGATGTTTGGGATATCACAAATAAGCACGCTATGGCTATTCTTATTTTCAATAGATCTAACTAAAAAAAGAGTCTACAAATTCATATTTATTAAATACTTGCAAGTCTTCGATACGCTCCCCAACTCCAATATATTTAACAGGCACTTGAAATTGATCTGAAATACCAATGACTACTCCTCCTTTTGCGGTTCCATCTAGTTTAGTTACTGCTAAAGAGGTAACTTCTGTTGCTTTAGTAAATTGCTTGGCTTGTTCAAATGCATTCTGTCCCGTAGACCCATCCAAGACGAGCAAGACATCATGGGGAGCATCCGGAATCACTTTTTGCATAACCCGCTTCACCTTGCCGAGCTCGTTCATTAAATTCACTTTATTGTGTAAACGGCCTGCAGTATCTATAAGTACAACGTCTGCGCCTTGTGTTACTGCTGAGCTCAGGGTATCGAAAGCTACAGAGGCAGGGTCGCTTCCCATTTTTTGCTTAACGATAGGCACATCTACACGGTCTGCCCATACCTGGAGCTGATCTATGGCCGCGGCCCGAAAAGTATCTGCTGCACCAAGAACCACAGACATTCCCTGATTTTTAAATTGGTAGGCCAATTTCCCAATTGTAGTAGTCTTACCTACCCCATTTACGCCAACGA
>CBDUCK010000066.1:0-12547 GCA_965365635.1 uncultured Muriicola sp. | reverse complement strand
AGATTCCGGGGAAAAACCAGCCTTTATAGAATATCCAATTACGCAGTTCTTTTTGTTAATGGTACTGTTGATATTAATAGCAATAGAATTGATATTAAAATCGATCGAAAATGTAATGTTCCAAACGCTCCCTGAAGATGCCAAGGAAAGGTATCTGCATGCAAAATCTAAATCCTGGGAATGGACCTGGGGTAAGAAAATGTATAAAAAACTATTGGGGTCTAAGCCCATAGAACAGGAAAGTGAAATTATCCTGGATCATAATTATGACGGTATTAAAGAACTCGACAATAAGTTGCCGCCATGGTGGGTCTATATGTTTTATGCAACCATACTCTTTGCCGTAATTTATTTAGCTCGTTTTCATGTTTTTAATGATTACACCCAAGACATGGAATATGAAATGGAAGTTGCCGAAGCCAGAGCCGCCATTGAAGAATACAAAAAAACCGCAAAAGACCTGGTAGATATAAACACAGTGGAACTCCTTACAGATGCTGCTGACCTTAGTGCCGGGAAGGCAATTTTTGCATCGAATTGCGTGGTGTGTCATATGGCAGACGGGGGCGGAGGTATTGGCCCTAATTTAGCAGATGAGTACTGGATCCTTGGAGGCGGCATCAAAAACGTATTTAAAACAATCTCTGAGGGTGGTAGAGATGGTAAAGGAATGATCGCCTGGAAACAAACTCTTAAACCCGCTGAAATGGCCCAGGTAGCAAGCTATTTATTGACGTTTCAAGGTACGGAACCGGCAAACCCGAAAGCAGCAGAGGGCGACGTATGGGTAGACGAAAACGCTCCTAAAAAAGCGGAAACAGATTCCACTGTGGTTGCTATTGATGAGTAGTACTCATTTAAAAGATATTGAAGATGGCGAATGATGAACGATTCAGGGATTCTATAGGCACCATTAGCGAGGAGGGAAAGCGTGCCTGGATATTCCCTAAGAAGCCTAGTGGTCGGTTTTACAAATACCGCAAATGGGTGAGTTATTTTTTATTATTCTTTCTTATTTCGGCTCCATTTATAAAATTGAATGGCAATCAATTCCTGATGTTTAATGTCTTGGAACGTCGTTTCAATATTTTTGGGTTTCCTTTTTGGCCGCAGGATTTTCACTTGTTTGTTATTTCCATGATCATTGGGGTTGTATTCATTGCACTCTTTACAGTGGCATTTGGTCGGATTTTTTGCGGATGGATGTGTCCTCAGACAATTTTTATGGAAATGGTTTTTCGAAGAATCGAGTTTTGGATCGATGGGGATCGCGGAGCCCAAATACGTTTAGATCGCCAACCCTGGAATGCTGAAAAAATTCGCAAAAGAGTCTTCAAATGGCTTGTCTTCTTTATCATTTCATTCCTAATTGCCAACGTATTTCTGGCTTATCTTATTGGTAGTGATAAACTCATACGGTATGTAATAGACGGTCCACTGCAACACATCAGCACCTTAGTCTCCTTACTAATCTTTACCTCTGTCTTTTACTTTGTGTTTGCCTGGTTTCGCGAACAGGTCTGCATCATTGCTTGTCCTTATGGGCGGTTACAAGGTGTATTATTGGATAATAAATCTATTGTCGTGGCCTATGATCATAAAAGAGGAGAGGCAGAAAATGGTCGGAAAAAATTCAGAAAAGGAGAAGATAGGGCAACTCTGGGATACGGAGATTGTATAGATTGTTTTCAATGCGTTAACGTGTGCCCAACGGGGATCGATATCCGAAATGGAACCCAATTAGAATGTGTGAATTGTACTGCATGTATCGATGAATGTGATACGATTATGGAAAAGGTACATCTGCCTAAAGGTCTTATTAGATATGCCAGCGAGGATAATATTGAGAAGAAAGAAAAATTTAAATTTACGGCAAGACTCAAAGGTTATTCCGCTGTCCTATTTATTCTTACAGGGGTCTTTATTGGGATGCTATTCTTGCGAAATGATTTGGAAGCAACTATTTTAAGGCTTCCAGGCCAACTCTATGAACGCAAAGAAGGGAATATTATAAGTAATGTCTATACCTTTAAATTAATTAACAAAACAATCGAAAATGTGCCGGATGTTAGCTTTAAGTTATTGTCGCACAAAGGAACCATTACAGTGGTTACTCATAAGAATTTTGAGGTGCCTGCTGAACAACTTACGGAAGGTACTTTGTTTATAGAAATAAATAATTCCGTCCTAAATGGTGATAAGGATAATCTAAAGATTGGTGTATATAGTGGAGATGAATTAATTGAAACAACCACAACAAGATTTTTAGCTCCTCGGAGCTACAACTAATGAGCAATAACGAGTAAGGCAATCTAAATAAAGAAGTATGAAAATTAATTGGGGAACCGGAATTGTATTGTCATTCATAGGATTTATAGCCTTTATCTTATTCTTCGTAATCAGAATGAGTATGGATGACAGGGTTAATCATGACCTGGTCACCGAAGATTATTATAAAAAAGAGCTGGGGTATCAAAAAGAGATCAATGCTGAAAAAGAGGCCAATGCGCTCCCAGACAAAATAGACATACAAAAAACTGAAGACGGATTATTGATCATTTTTCCTGAACAGCAAGATTATAAAGAAATTACGGGTACGGTGTCCCTATACAGACCGTCCAATAAACACTTGGATTTTAACTTTCCAATAAGTTTGTCCAATGCACATTTGCTCATACCTGACAATAGTTTGTTGGATGGTCGCTGGGACATTAAAGTTGCCTGGAATTATAAAGAAAAGGAGTACCTGGTTAAAAAAAGTATTACCTATTAAATGTTGTATACAGCTATTTTATTGGGTCTTATGGGGAGTTTACACTGTGTAGGCATGTGTGGGCCCATTGCCTTTGTGTTGCCCTTAGACAGGAGTAACCGTTTTAAAATGTTGTCACAAATTTTTGTATATCATTTTGGAAGGCTGGCTGCCTATGCCATTATGGGGTTGGCTTTTGGTTTCTTTGGCAAGGGGCTTTATGTATTTGGGGCACAACAAAAACTATCCATATTTGTTGGCCTTTTAATGATCCTGGTGGTTTTAATTCCTGCCAAGGTCTTTAACAAATACTCTGTTTCCAAGCCTGTCTATAAAATAGTGTCAAAAATTAAAAGTAGTTTGGGTCAGGAACTACAAAAGAAAACAACGGATACGTTTTTAACTATAGGTTTTTTAAACGGCTTCCTCCCTTGTGGACTGGTTTATATGGCACTTTTTGGTTCTATTGCCATGGCATCACCGGTACAGGGCTCATTGTTCATGATGCTGTTTGGGTTGGGCACCATTCCCCTAATGACCAGTGCTGCTTATCTTGGCAGTGTCTTAAAAACACCCTTAAAAAAACGCATTCAACAACTAATCCCCATATTTGTGGTGGTCGTTGGTGTTCTCTTTATAATTCGTGGTTTGGGTCTGGGAATCCCGTATCTTTCCCCGACTCCAGTTAGTGAAATGATCACAAGTTCTATAGAATGCCCTCAACCATGAAATTTAACTATTCGAAGTGAACTATAATTCAATATGCTAATTCTATTTTTATGAAGATTATCCCTAAGGAACAAGCTGCCACCATGATAAAATCTGGTGACAGGGTTTTTTTGCAGGGTGCTGCGATGACCCCAAACACCCTAATTAATGCCATTTGCGAACGGTATCAGGAACTTAATGATGTAGAAATTATATCTATTCATACCGAAGGAACTGTTAATTACGCCATACCACCTTACAATAGGGCATTTAAAATTAATAGTTGTTTTGTGGGTGGAAACGTTCGTAATGCAGTAAATACCAATAAGGGGGATTACATCCCCATATTTCTGAGTGAGATTCATTTGCTTTTTAGAAGAAATATTCTACCCATAGATGTTGCGTTGATTCAGGTATCTCCACCAGATATTCATGGATACTGCTCCCTGGGCGTTTCTGTGGATGTAACCCTGCCTGCTATACAAAAAGCCAAGCTCGTCATCGCCCAGATCAACCCCCAGGTTCCAAGAACTCACGGAGATGGTATTATTCACCTGACAGAGATTGATGCGGCAATTCAGGTTGATGAATCTTTGCATATTCATGGTATGGGAGTTATATCAGAGATAGAACATAAAATTGGAAAACATGTAGCCAATCTTATTGAAGATGGCTCTACCCTGCAATTGGGAATAGGAAACATACCCAATGCGGTGTTGACCAATCTTTACAATCACAAAAGATTAGGAGTTCATACTGAAATGTTTTCAGACGGCCTGCTTCCTTTGGTAGATAAGGGAATAATTACAGGGGAAGAAAAAACATTAAAATCCGGGAGAATTGTTACTTGTTTTGCTTCGGGTTCTCAAGCGCTATATGACTTCGTGGATGACAATCCCATAGTTAATTTCAAAGAGGCCGCCTATACTAATGACACCAATGTTATTTTACAAAACCCTAAAGTAACTGCTATTAACAGTGCGGTTGAAATAGATTTGACAGGACAAATATGTGCAGATAGTATAGGAACAAAACAACTTTCAGGGGTTGGAGGCCAGATGGATTTTATCAGGGCAGCCTCTTTATCGGAAGGTGGAAAACCAATTTTTGCCTTTACTTCCCAAACGAATAAGGGGGTTTCAAAAATAACCCCTATCTTAAAGGAAGGAGCCAGCGTTACAACTACCAGGGCACATGTTCATTATGTAGCTACGGAATACGGTGTTGTAAACCTTTTTGGGAAAAATTTACATCAACGTGCCAAAGCGCTTATTTCTATAGCCCATCCCAATCATAAGGAAATGCTGGAAAGAGCTGCATTTGAAAGATTTGAACGCGATTAAAACCATTTTTTATGCCGTTTCAAGATTATATAGATCATACCCTTTTAAAAGCTACAGCTACGGAAACAGCTATTAAAAAACTATGTGAGGAGGCTAAAGCGTACAAATTTTATGCAGTTTGTGTAAATAGTTGTTACGTTTCTTTTGCCAAAAATGAACTTCTTGGTTCTAAGGTAAAATTGGCTGCGGTTGTAGGATTCCCACTAGGTGCTATGGCGACCGAAATTAAATTGTCTGAAGCCGTCTACTGTGTGGAGACGGGAGCCGATGAAATTGACATGGTAATAAATGTTGGTTGGCTTAAAGGAGGGTTGCATGTTGCAATAATTGAAGAAATAAGGCGGGTTAAAAACGCGATTGGAAATGGTATTCTTAAAGTAATAATCGAAACTTGTTATTTAACGCCTCAGGAAATAATAACAGCCTGCCAACTAGTAATGGACGGAGGAGCAGATTTTGTAAAGACTTCTACTGGTTTTGGGACCTCGGGAGCTACAATAGAGGACGTTAAAATGATGAAAAAAACAGTTGGAGACACCATAAAAATCAAAGCATCTGGCGGAATAAAAGACAAAGAAACAGCTTTGAAATATATAGAAATAGGTGTTTCTCGCATTGGCACCTCTTCCGGAGTATCTATGATGAACAGTTAATACCTTAAGATTATGAGTGTACACATTAATGCCAAAAAAGGAGAAATAGCTAAAACGGTATTAATGCCGGGTGATCCTCTGAGGGCAAAGTGGATTGCTGAAGAGTTCCTCGATGATGTCATTTGTTATAACAATGTTCGTGGCATGCTGGGATATACAGGGACATATCAGGGAAATAAAATTTCCGTTCAAGGAAGTGGCATGGGGGTTCCTTCGGCTCTTATCTATTATCACGAGCTGATCACAGAATACGGAGTAGAAACCATCATCCGTGTAGGAACTGCAGGAGCTTATCAGCGCAGTCTGGAATTAAGAGATGTAGTATTGGCTATGTCGGCTTCCACTACCTCTGCGATCAATAATTCACAGTTTTATGGAGCTCAATACGCGCCTACCGCTAACTTTGAGTTATTCAAAAATGCCCTTCAGTACGCAGAAGCAAACAATATAGTTCTAAAAGCAGGGAACGTTCTTACGAACGACGTATTTTACGAAGACGATCCCGATAGTTATAAAAAATGGGCGGCACACGGGGTTTTGTGTGTTGAAATGGAAACAGCCGGACTATATACAATAGCGGCAAAGCATAAGGTAAGAGCGTTGTCTGTATTAACCATTTCAGATTCATTGGTAACAGGAGCAACCACTTCCGCCGTAGAACGCGAAACCAGTTTTAAGAAAATGGTAGAAATTGCTCTAAAAATTACACAACCATCTAAACCGGCACCTCAATAGCCTCCAATGAAAAAGGATCAAAAATCCGATATAAAAAACAGGCAAGACATTAGCCTTCTTGTAGTTAATTTTTATGAAAAGATCCGAAAAGACGACGTATTAGGGTCGATCTTTAATTCTGTTATTGATGACTGGGAAGCACATTTAGAGCTATTGACAGATTTTTGGGAAAGCCAGCTACTAACAAAACGAACCTATCTCGGCAATCCTATTGCCGTTCATCAGGAAGTGGATGATAAAATGGGCCACTCTATTACCTCTGAACACTTTGGATTATGGCTAAATATTTGGTTCGAAACGCTCGACGAACTCTTTGAAGGAGAGACAGCATGGGTGGCAAAAAATAGGGCTCAAAAAATGTCGACTATGCTCTTCATGAAGATATTTGAACATCGAAAGTAACCATGGTATTTCATCATATAGATCATATATATGCGGCGGTACAATTTTCTAGTTGTGCTAGATTCAGATACCGCTTAACCCTGCAGCACACTGGAAGAAAAAAAGGTGCTGCTGTATGTGTTATAATGCAAAATCCGAGTGTGGCAGCTAACGACGTAGCAGATAAATCAGTTCTTTTTTTGGAGAAACTCATATTTGAAATGAACTATCCCGAGTTTAAAAAGGTGAACAAAATCATTATTGTAAATCAGTTTGCCCGGGTCCAAACAAAAGACTTTGTTGGTTCTGAGGAACAAATAGGGCCAGATAATGACATGTACTTATATGATGCCATTAAAGAATCTCAAATTGTATTACTGGCGTGGGGGAAAAATAACCCCTATGCTAAAAGGCAGGAAGCCATATTAAGAATGATCGGTGAATTTCCGGAGAAAGCTCTTCTAATGACTAAAAAGCATCCATCTCGTGGGGCCTACAAAGATTTCATTATTTCGTGTGCCCATTAAAAATCTTTTCTTTTTGCCTTATATACAAGCCTCCAGATAGGTAATACTGTCCAAATCACTAGCACAAACAAGGATATGAAAAGTCCTTTATTGGTGCCAAAAAATGATTTAAAAATGGCACCGGTGTATCCCAAAAGTGCTGAAATATCTAGTTTCAGCAAGATTAAGGTTCTCGATAAATCTATAGGGTTGAGCATGGAGGCTACCAAGGAAAAGGTATCTAGTGGATATTCCTCAAAAACTATAAGCGACATCAAAAAGAGGCCGTCATAAATTACTGCCATAAAGAGCCAGAGGAGTACAGCATATCCAAATCCTTTAATCTTATTTTCGTGAGATAGAGCTATATTAAAGGATAAGGCGGTAAAGATTAACGTTAGAAAGGCTCCTGTTACAATTAGTAAACTAAAATCCCAAATAGCATTGCTTTTGAATAGTCCATACAATACAAAAGGTATTCCAAGACCCAGTACCAGACTCATAGTAAGAGATCCGGCAACTCCTAAATACTGTCCAATAAAAATATAGGAACGTGGCAAGGGCTGTGCTAATAGTAACTCCGTAAACTCCTTTGAATTGTAATAATACATGATCCCAAAAATGGTCCCTATAAGCGGCACCAGAACAATTATTACATTCATTAAAGTGATGACCGCCTTAGATACATCATTGTTTAGAAATAATAACACAAAGCCAAGCAATAGATAAAACGCAAAGTATACATAGCTCCAACGGCTGCGGATTAAATCATAGAAACTATATTTTAATATTTTAAGCATGTGCTGGTTTGGTTGCTATAGCCGCAATGGCATGTTCAAAATTTGTTTCCCCGGTATTATTTTTCAATTCAGCTATAGTTCCTTTAAAATAGATACTTCCTTCGAGTAGATAAATAATTTCATCTGCTACTTCTTCTACAAATTGCATAATATGGGAAGTGATAAGGATAGTTTTACCCTGTTCTTTTTCATCTCGGATGAGCTTTTTGAGTTGAATAAGCGCGGCCGGATCTAATCCTGTGGTTGGCTCATCCAGAATCAGGATAGGGCTGTTAAACATAAATGTTAGTACAATATTCACCTTCTGTTTCGTACCTCCTGATAAGGTGGCCAATTTTTTATCCAACATAGGTTCTAGTCCAAAAAGCGATACCAGGGCCTCCTCCTTGTTTGGGTGTTGCCTCAAGTCTTTGATCATTTTGAACAACTCCTTTACCTTCAGATTCCCGGGAAAGTTGGCTATCTGAGGGAGATAATTAATCTGATTTCGATATTGGTACTTATTTCTAACAGGTTGGTCTAGAACCTCTATAGAACCACTGCTAGGGATGACCATCCCTAAAATACATTTAATCAGTGTAGTTTTCCCGGAGCCATTTGGACCCAATACCGCATAAATACCCCCTTCTTTGATGGAAAGGTCTACTCCCTCCAAAACCTGATTTGCACCAAATTTCTTGTGTAGGTTTTCTATGTTGATCATTGTGCTTTTTTCATTAGTGGCTGCATATCGAACAAATTATCTGGCGTAAATACCGGGGATACTTTCTCAGAAAAGTCTATGATATCCATAAAAAGGCTTCTTAAAAGCACAATGGTCTCGGGGGTTCTGTTTACAATATAAGAAAACAGTTTTACCGGTCTGTACGGCACATCGCCGTACCCATTTACATCCAGATCATATCCTGTATAATTACTCCAAAAGTTTTTTTCAAATACATTGTCGTTTAATTTGCTATTATAAGAAATATCAAAAGAGTTGTATAGAAAATTATTGCCCGTAAAGGTATTGGCGTAACAAGCTCCCCTGATCTTTAAGGCCCACCCGTTATTTATAAAATTATTATTGCGATAGACAATCCGGTTAGACCCTTCTATGTTAATTCCAATGGTATTCTCTTCGAACGTATTTCCTATAATTTCGGCATCATTAATCTCCTTAAGTAGCATTCCAAAAGAAGCCGCTCCCCAATTTTTTTTAAAGGTGTTCCCAAGCATTTTAATGTGCTTGGAAAACATAACTGCCACCCCTGCCCCATTGTTTTGGAATGTATTGTTCTCATAAATATCATTGTTGGAAAACATAAAATGCAGGCCATACCTTACATTATTAGAACTGATGTTATTCGTGATCCTTATATTGTCTGAAAATTCGAGATAAATACCATCTCTCACCTGATCTACCCTATTTCGATCTACCACCACATCCTTACAGTACCATAATTGAATGCCATTTCCCGAATTGAATTCTTCAACAGCATCGCCCTTTATTGTATTGTTATATATATGTCCTCGTGCTGCCTTTTCGAGGTAAATTCCAAAGAACATTTTCTCGAGCACGGTATTTCTTATTACAAAATCTTTGCTTTTTACAACCCGTATGGCCGCGTTATCCGCGGTATAGCTTGTTCCGACATTGACAATAGAAAGTCCATCCACGACTACCCCGTCCGATTCAATTCTGATTATTTCGCCCCGATCTTCCCCATCTATCACCGGGTAGTCTTTCCCCAATAGCACCAAGGGCTTATTAATTACAATGTTAAACTCTTTATAAGTTCCTTTTTTGATCAGAAGCGTATCAAAATCAGCAGCTAAGGCAATCCCTTCTTTAATAGAAGTTACTTCACAGGCAGAGCAGACCTCTATGGTATTTGCTTCTTGAGCAAACCCTACAAGGGCTAGTAATATAAAAAATAGTGTCCCTACACCTCTTATCATTGGCTTCTATTAAACTACTATATTTAAAGTTGTAGTAATTCCAAGTTCTTTAAGCTTAAATATACCATTGTAATTTTGATACGTTAGTAAAAATTGGTTATAGAAAAAATACGATACTTCCTTATGGTAAGTACATCTTAACAATTATCTAATGATTAAAAATTTGGAATTCTTTTTTGCCAATACCCAGTGCGGAGTCTCTTTGGGAAATGAAAAAGATTGATGGAGGGTAAGATTATATACTTCATCATTTATGTGAAATATAATTTCGCCATCCAGAACAATGAGTTCTGCATCTTCAGGAGAAGTGTGCTCTGGAAATTTAGCCCCTTTTTCCAAACTGATACTCAAAATTTCAAAGTTAGAAAGCTGCTTCAATTTTTGAATCTGTAATCCTTTATACTCCTGTTCGTTTATCTTAGTGTTTATTTTATACATTGATTACTTATTAAAATGAACTACTAATTCCTCCCAAGTAAAAAGTTCACCCTGATTATCTGCATTTACTTCCTCCGCGGCCTCTCTTGTCTTAAAACCCGTTAAAAATGCACCCATTGGGCTGGGGATTTGCTCACTTATTAAGAAAGTAGCTTTAGTGGCATCTATTAATTCTTCCGGTGTTAAATAATGATTACACAAAAGAAGTTGCACGTCTGCCATCTCCAATTCTTTGGTATAGTTCACCATACATTCAATCGCATCGAACGAAAATACTTTGCCTTTTCGGGTTACAATTTGCGCGGCGTGTTGCTGATCTACAATGGTCATACTGCAAAAATGACATCCTTCTTTCCCGTATGCAATTGGTTTTGGCTCCACTTTGCATCCTTCCAAAAGCAAGAAAATTAGTACCCCTATTAAAATAAAAGGGTTTGTGATAGGGCTCAACTTCATATTAGTTGTTTCTTTCTTTTTTCCCTTTAAGATAGGCAACAAAGGCCAGTGCTATCCCAGCAGCCAAGGCAAACGCTCCTAATTGCGGGTAGGAATGTGCTTTAAAGTTTAGAATATCCTTGGAACCAAACAAGGGTGGCTGAAACCCCATTACAGAGCCATCAGGATTCGTAAACTTCATAATAGCTTTCGGGTCCAAGTTATGACCATAATCGTGTTCCCATAAATAAAAATCGTACATCCCCGCGGCACTAACAAGTACCATCATGATAAACCAATATAAGAACCATTTATAGTTTGCCTTTAACCCTATTACCAATCCTATTACCGTAGTAATAATAATCCCTATTGGAAATATTTTAAACTCAGGAATGGCATCGGGAATGTATTTCATTCCAACGTAATGATTCATAAGGTTGATATTCTTAATATCATGTGGGTTAGCATCTGCAAAATCATTAATGTAGATATCCATACCTAATGGAGTGGGATATTGTGGTGCCTCTAGTGTAATATTCCAAAGAGGGAACAAAAAAAGCAATAAAGGCAATAAGGCTGCCAATACCATCAATTTATTTGATGTCTTTTTCATGGTATTTTCTTTAAATTTTATAAAAAGCGGGAGGAGATACCCCTCCCGCTATTACTAGAGATCAATTCTCGTTTATTTAAATTTCATTTTAATCTTCTCCCATAGACATAGACAATTCTATGTTAGAATCGGCAGGAGAAACCCGTACATATCCCTGCATTTCCTGGTGTAAGGCCGAGCAGAAATCGGTGCAATAAAATGGCCATACCCCTACTCTTTTAGGTTCCCATGTAAACGTTTCTGTTTGACCTGGCATTATCAGCAGTTCAGACGTATTTGCTCCAATCATACTAATACCATGAGGTACATCATAATCTTGTTCCAGATTGGTTACATGAAAAAACACTTTGTCTCCCACTTTTATTCCCTCAATATTATCCGGGTTAAAATGACTTCGGATCATGGTCATAGATACATGAACTTCTTTTCCTCTTCTTTCTATGCGGACATCTGCATCGGATGTTACCGCATACTCATGTGTATTTTCAGAAAGATCAAAGAATTTTTTAGATCGTTCTTTTATAATATCTGCTCGCATCCCTGCAGCGTAATGTGGTTCTCCAATAGTTGGGAAGTCTAACAACAATTCCATTTTCTCTCCTGAAATATCGAATAGTTGAGCAGATTGTGTTACTTCCGGTCCTGTAGGTAAATAACGGTCTTTGGTAATCTTGTTCATGGCTACTAGATATTTCCCCTCGGGTTTTCTTGAGTTACCTCCAGGAATCATCAAGTGACCCACAGAGTAATAGGTAGATTGTCTGTCTATTACTTCCCATGTTCCAACTTTCCATTTCACAACTTCAGAAGAGATAAAGAAGGTGGTATATCCGTTTCCTTCTGCATCAAATTCGGTATGTAATGGTCCTAATCCAGCTTGTTTAACAGTCCCTGCTAAAACATCTTCGAAATTAAGAATCGGAATTCCGTACGCCTCTCCGGCAAACTTCTCATTTTCTATGGCATCGATCATTTTAGTAAACGAATGCACAGTAAGGTCTGCAGATAGTTTTCCATTTCCTACAATATATTGCCCTGTTGGATCTACATCACAACCATGAGGTGATTTAGGAGTAGGCAGTAAATATACCAAACCTGGCAACGCAGAAGCATCCAGAATGCGAACCTCTTTTTTCATTGTAGAAGTAGCTGTGTGCGTATTGTCATCATACACATTATGTGCATAATTTGCAGGCATTGTTGTAAATTTTCCTGCTTTGATATATTCTTCTGCTTTCTTCC
>CBDUCK010000065.1:0-12707 GCA_965365635.1 uncultured Muriicola sp. | reverse complement strand
TGTCCTTTCCAGAAACTATAAAAAAATACTGCTGTACCCTTCTATAGAATCCTTCTGCCGCCAATCACCACTGAAGACTACTACTTTTTCTCTTTACCATTTCACAACGATTTTTCCCATAGATTTGTGCGATTCCAAGAAGCGATGCGCCTCCTCCAATTGAGCAATAGCATATGCTGCACCTACGTGGGGACACAAAATTCCCTTTTGATGTAATTGTATGACCTCATCCATAACCTTGGCGATCTTCTCTGATTTTTCTTCGGCTATTTTTAACATGTTCATTCCAATAATACCTTTCGAGTTGCTCAAAAACTGTACGGGATGATACAGACCAAACTGCCATAGATCTTTCAGTTTCCCAAAAATTGTTTTTTTACTGTTTAAAGAGGAAACCCCATAGCTGACTAATCGCCCACCCGCAGCCAACAATCTAAAGCCCTTTTTGAGCGATTTGCCACCAATTGGATTAAAAACCACATCAAGCCCGTTATCTCCAACTATCATTCGTATGGTTTTGGCAAAATCATTTTCTGTGTGATTGATAGGATGGTGCACCCCATTTTTTTTTAGATATTCTATCTTTTCGGATGAACTACAGGTGCCAAAAACGACACAATTTTTATGCAAGGCCATCTGCACCAAGGCAGTACCAACACCCCCGGCAGCGGCATGTATCAATACCTTTTCATTTTCCTGAATATTAGCTATTCTATCCGCTAAGAAAAAGGCGGCACAAAATTGTGTTGCCAGAGCAACAGCTACCCCCGGATCCATATTTTCTGGTATTTTATGAACAACTCCTTGTTCTGCTATAGCATATTCTGCATATCCGCCAAAAAGGGTCAGGGCAGTAACACGGTCGCCCCTAACTAAATTCTTTATATGAGTACCGCATTTCTCGACTTCCCCAACTACATCGTAACCTAATATGGCAGGTAGCGGTGGTGCTCCCCTATACTTGCCGTAACGTGCGGCGATGTCAGCATAATTCAGACCAAAGGCCTCCACTTTTATGAGGACTTGGTTTGCACCCGGTGCTGGTTTTTGAACCTCTCTGATTTGAAAAGCGCTTTCCACAGGTCCATATTTTACGAGATAAGCTGCTTTCATTGGAGGAACTTTAACCCTAGCAAGGTAGGCCATGCATAGATAGTGGATAATGATACAGATCAGTTAATCCTGTTTATTTAGAACCCTTTCCTTGCTAAGTTGAGCCAATTTATGGGTAGCCTGTGGTCTTGCTTTTAAATTGACATTAAAAATAGATTGAAGTAGTGCCTGTTCTTGGCTGCCAATTCTATTAGATACTATTTTAATTACTACGGATAAATAGTTTAGATATACCAACTTATCAATTTCGACCAGAGCAAATAGAAGATACTTACTCAAGGTGTTTTCAGTCAGAAGTCTTTGTATGGTTTTTGGAAATAATTTTATCGTTCTTTAGTGGTTAGTTATAACCATGGCCCCTGTGGGTACAGAATCTGTTAGTTAGTTCCTTCGTTCTATCTTTTAAAGTTATATTCATTTCTCATTAGCCATTCGCTAGTAGCAGAAAACCTGACTTCTTTTCTAATAATAAATGTATCTTCTCCTAGGATAAATATGTTCCTTATAAGCGCCTCCATGTTATTATCTTTCCCTGTATGTTCAGTAGTTATTTTAATCTGTTGGTCCGACACCCTTTGTTTTGACTTCACGACGCTCTTATTTAATTCACTACCGTTTTTAGAAATGGATATCTTCTCTTTACTATTGGCTTTAGGTTCGTTTGGATAGGTATAGAAAAGTACCAGCTGGTTCTCATTTTTTCCTTGTTCTACACGAAGGTTTGCCGGCATTGTGTAGGGTTTATTAGAACTATAATCTATATAGGTTAAAGATCCTGTCCATTCTCCTACCCCTATTCCCAAATCTTCAGGCGTAATCTTTTTTTCAGAAGGATTGGTGATCGTTTGTTGTCCAAAACTTTGAAACAAAAACAGCATAGTAATTCCGATTGAAAATTTAGTTATTGATTTCTTCATAGTATTTCCTCTTGTGGCTAGGTACCGTCTCGTCCATGAAAAATAATTAATTTATAGCAGTACAACCGTAATTTTACATAGGTTGTTGCCCCATGATTCTTTTCAGCAATCTTCAATCTATTTTTGTATCTCTTCAAAATTAAGTGCACCATCTAACCCAATATGCACTCCCTTCAGGTGTTTTACATAACGAATTGCTAACAAGGCTCCGTTCACGAAAGAATCATAGGACGTACTGCAATGGTGTATCGAAAAGGTTTCACCCACATTACTATAAGCTACCTCCTGGTCGGACAACAAGCCCTTCATTCTTAGGGAATGCACCCGTACCCCGGACACTAAACCACCACGCGCACCTTTAACCACTTCTGTAAGATCTACATGCCCCGGTGCTTTCCTGTATGGACCCATTCGCATGGCCGTGGCCAGTGCCGTTCCGGATGGGGCATCTGGTTTGGTTTCTTCGTGCCGTTCTATGATCTCTGCAGAATCGAAATGTGGTGCAGCCATTTCAGCAAAACGCATCATTAGAACAGCCCCTATGGAAAAATTGGGTACAATAAGACATCCCGGATCGTTTTCCCCCCAAAAAGACCTGACTTCCGCTATACGTGCTTCTGTAAAACCAGAAGTTCCTACCACCGCATACATGCCTTTTGCATGCCAGTTTTTAAGGTTCTCTATCACTACTCCCGGATGGGCACACTCAACTACTAAAGTGCCTTCCAGTTCTTCAATAGTGGCTTCAACCGTCACTCCGGCAACCTTTTCTCCAACATGTCCAGGTGCATACGCGCCAGAAAGGAGCATATCGCCTGCCTTGGAAACACCTTCTGCTATGGCATTTCCCAAGCGGCCCTTTGCTCCTGATACCACTACTTTCATATTGTTTTATCTTTATAATGCAGCTTTAAAATACCGGCTATTTCTGTAACCGTCCGTAAGGCATTTTCCTTTGAAAAACACAGAGGTGGTTTGGTTTTTAAGACATTGTCATACGGGCCATCGGTACTGATTAGGATGTACCTGTTTCTCATTTCATTCTTTATATGATGAGCTAACTCGGTATCGGGTTCCTTCGTATTATCTTTTACAATTTCAACCCCTAGAAATAATCCAGAGCCACGAACATCTCCTATGCAAGTATAGGTATTCTGAAGGTCTGCAAATAATGACTTATAGTAGTCCCCTACGACCTTTGCATTATCCTGTAAATTTTCTTCTTCAATTACCTCAAGTACCGAATTTGCTATGGCGCAAGAAACCGGATTACCACCAAAGGAACTAAAGAATTCCACTCCATTCTCAAAGGATGCAGCTATTTCAGATGTGCAAACAACAGCCCCCATGGGATGTCCGTTAGCGATTGGTTTGCCTAGAATAACCATATCAGGAACCACCTCCTGGGCTTCGTATCCCCAAAAATGATCCCCAAAACGGCCAAACCCTGTTTGTACCTCATCACTAATACAAACACCACCTTGCTTTCTTATCGCCGGATAAAGCTCCTTTAAATACCCCTTTGGCAGAGGAACCTGACCCCCGCAGCCCAAGATGGGTTCGCAAATGAAGGCTCCTATAGGGGATTCCGAATGTTGCAGTTGTCCTATAGCTTCCTCTGCATATTTTTTGCCAGCACTGCCATCATTCTTTGTATACTTCCCCTTATATGTGTCCGGAATTGGAGTCACCAGAATATGCTCTTTTTTTCCCGGACCGTTTGGCTTATTGAATTTATAATAGCTAACATCTACCGCCGAAAGGGTATTGCCATGATATCCGTGCTCCACTACTAGTACGCTTTTTAGGCCGGTATGTACCCGGGCCATGCGAAGGGCTAGATCTGTAGCCGCACTTCCAGAATTCACAAGAAAAACCTTGTTTAGAGTATCGGGGAATTTAGACAACAGCTTTTCCGCATATTCAGTTAAGGAATCGTATACATATCTGGTATTTGTATTGAGCCTGGCCATTTGCCGCTGGCCGGCTTCCACCACCTTCGGGTGGGAATGGCCCACATGTGGAATATTATTGTAGGCATCCAGAAAAGTGTTCCCATAAGCATCATACATGTATTGGAAAGCTGCCCCTTTCATGTAAATAGGAGTTTTATAGCTTACCGATAAGCTAGTGCTCATATGCTTATAACGTTTCTCCAAAAGTTTATGTAACGCCAAGGGCTTTGCAACTGCATACCCGGCAGCTTCCAGAAAACAGTTTTCTGCTGCTATGGGATTGATAGCCAACCATCGGTGCAACATTTGCCATGCATTCTTTTCACTCACAAATGCATAGTCATTGTCACCGTCGTCATTTCTTGCATAGGCCGAATTGCAGACACTGATACACAATCTTGCTGCAATCAGAAAATAGAGTACCTCGAGTTCTTTCTTCTGAAGGGGCAATACGTTATGATACGATTGTATAAGTATGGCAGCCCATAGGAGAGGGTCTTCTTTGTCATAACAGGCATAGGTGATTGCAACGGCCAGTTCATTAATAAGCAACGTATGGGCCATATCCCCAAAATCTATTAGCCCGGAAACCTTCTCTTCATCAAATAATACGTTCCATTCGTTCCCATCGTTGTGTACAATAGACCTCCTTAATTCGGGAAGAAGCGGCACTACCCTTTCTTCATATTGTTTAATAAAATACTGTACGATACTTCTTTCCTTTGCATCGGGAATGTGGTTCAGGTAGTTCTTACTTTGGGCAAGGTGTAGTATATCCCATTTCAACTTCCTGGCTTCGATCCTGTAATTCACAAAGCCCTGTAGTCTTAGGTCCAATGTTGCCAAAAACTTCCCAAAAGAGCGGAATATCTCCGGAGTATGTGTAACCTCTGCGAGAAACGTGCCATGGAGATACGATAGCATCCTGAAGATCAATTTTTGCCCATCTATAGCTACCACACCACAATAATTCCCATCTTTCAATTGAATTGCTTTTTGGGTAAGGGTCTGAGCAGTTTGCTGTAGAAACAACAAGGCCTCATTTTCAGCTTCTACTAAGGTTAGTGTGTCTTTCGTGAACGGGTAGGTTTTGAAGATATAGCGTTCCGTTTCCGTTGTTACCAGATAATTGGCATTGTCCATGCCATTAAGTTTTACAACCTTAGTGGCGGTTATGCCATAGTGTGCTTGTAAGATTGTCTTCATTGAAGTTGTTAAAATTGATTGCGATGCATCGCCATGAATTATGACCTGACCATTAATTTTCAAGTTATTGCTAGTACCCGGCTGCTTGTCCGTCCTTACGCGATTCGGAAGCCCCGGTGTACACCTTGTTTTCTAAATCTACTCCAATAGCCTGGTAACCTCCGTAGATCCCTACAGAGAAGGAGATACGATGCCCTTTTTTGCGCAGTTCCCGAATAGTTCTATAGTCAAAGCCACTTTCGAGGTTTAAAATACCGCCGTTGGTCATTACCCTTCCCGTTGGTTGCGAACTACCGGTATGACGCATCCGGGGGGCATCCCCCGCCTCCTGCAGATTCATTCCAAAGTCGACCATATTCACCACCATCTGGGTATGTCCCTGGGGTTGTACAGCACCACCCATGAGTCCAAAACTTACCAAGGGTTTCCCGTCTTTGGTTATAAAAGCAGGAATAATGGTATGGAAGGGTCTTTTCCCGGGCTCCAGGGCATTGGCGTGGTTTTTATCCTGAACATTAAACATCTGTCCGCGATTCTGCAAAACAAATCCCAACCCGTCTGGCACCATCCCGGAGGCAAATTCTGAATAGATACTCTGAATTAGAGATACCATGTTGCCTTCCTTATCTGCCACCGTTAAATAGGTGGTATTCCCGGACTCTATCTCGAGATCACCCGATGCATAGCTCCTGGCGGCCCTGTCTTTATTAATTAGTGCCCGCCTCTCTGCCGCATAGTCTTTAGACAAAAGTGGCGCAAGGGGGATCTTATTAAAATCAGGGTCTGCATAGAATTTTGCCCGGTCTTCATAGGCCAGCTTTTTAGCTTCGGTAAGCACATGAAGGTATTCGGAACTCCCAAATCCCATGGATGCAATGTCATATCCCTCCAGAATATTCAGCATCTGAAGTACTGCAGTGCCCTGACCGTTAGGGGGTAATTCCCAGACATCATACCCCCGGTAATTAGTGGAAATGGGCTCCACCCAATTGGAAGTATGGCTAGCCAGGTCCTCATAGGACAGAAAACCGTTGTGTTTTTTCATAAAGCCGTCGATGGTACGAGCAATGTCTCCTTTGTAAAAAGCAGCCCTACCTCCTTTGGCAATCATTTCGTAGGTATTGGAAAGGGCAAGATTCTTAAATACCTCTCCTTTTTTTGGAGGGCGGCCATCGGGTAAATAAGTGGCAGCAAAGCCAGGCAGTTCTTCCATGCCCTTATAATTACTAGCCATTTCATAGGCGATAACTTCCGAAACGGGAAACCCTTCGCGCCCGTAGTTGATAGCAGGCTGTAACAGCTGTTCCATGGGCAGTTTGCCAAATTTTTTATGCATTGAAAACCAGCCATCCACGCAACCAGGCACAGATACGGGCAATGGCCCGTGAAGTGGCACGTATTTTATTTCGCGCTCCAAAAAATAGTTAATCGTAAGCGATTTGGGAGCCCTGCCACTTCCGTTAAAACCGTACAACTTCTGTTCTTTTGCATCCCAAATAATGGCAAAAATATCTCCCCCAATGCCGCAACTAGCTGGTTCTACCAAACCAAGGACCGCGTTGGCGGCAATAGCTGCATCCATGGCACTACCTCCTTTTTGAAGAATCTCCAGGGCCGCCTGGGTGGCCAACGGCTGACTAGTAGCGGCCATCCCGTTCCGGGCCAGAACCTCTGATCGGGTAGTAAAGGTTTCGCCGGTGAGCCGGTCTTGGGCCCCGGCATTCATGTAAAGGAACAGCAAGAAGAAAGAGGTGAAAAACTTTTTCATAGAAATTGGGTTTACGTATCCTAAAACTAGCAAAAAAATAAGAGGAACCAAGGCGATTCCGGTGCTAATTCCCATCCAGGTGGTATTCTTATTTAAATGGCAGGGACAAGATTTTACAGGCTCTAAAGGCTACTGCAGCAACGGTTCCTGTATAGAGTATAATAGGGTTACTGCGCTTATGGGCCATATCCCCAAAATCTGTTAGCCCGGAAACCTTCTCTTCATCTAATAATACGTTGCACAGGTTCCCACTGTTGTGTACGATAGACCTCCTTAATTCGGGAAGAAGTGGCACTACCCTTTCTTCATATTGTTTAATAAAATACTGTGCGATACTTCTTTCCTTTGCATCAGGAAGAATGTGGTTCAGGTAGTTCTTACTTTGGGCAAGGTTTAGTAGATCCCATCAGTAGACGAGATTTTAATCGTTACTTACCTCTACCTGCCTTACGGACGCCGGCTCCAGCCTTCTTTCCTCCAGCTTTTGTACTTGCCGTACTCTTTGTATTCTTATTGCTTGTTTTATTATCGTGCTTGTTGCCAAAAAATTTACTTCCCATGATGATATGTTGTTTAGTATAAATTTAAACTAAAATAACCGTACAAATACAACTTATAAATTCCAGATAAGATTTGTAGCGAATTTTTGCTGTGTGAAACCGTATTATCCTAATTGCTTTTTATCGCATTAGATAGCATAAGGGTATGATTCAAAAAACCAGCGAAAATTCGCTGGTTTTTTGAATTCGTGAGCCAATTCAGGCTGTATTCAACAGGTTAACAAGCTATGTTTCCTTAGAACCTCAATCTATGATTCTTGGTAAGCTAGTAACTCATGCTACTTTTTTTTATCGGATTATTTGAAATCCGCATCGTTGTCTCCTTCTCCTATTGGTTCTTTCCCTGTTCTGACGAAGCCCATTTTTAAATTATCAGAATAACTAAAATAGATTGGTTTTTCATTCCTCAAAAGATCTATGACATTAGGATACATAGACAATGGATAACGCAAGTACACTAATTTATTTCTTTTATCGTAATGATTTTTAGGTATGGCTTTATTGTCAGGATAGAAGTTTATCTGCAAAACAAAATCATCATCGTGATAACATTTTACCAAGGTACGCGGGTACACATGATTTTGATCGGAACCTCCTGATTGAAAGTGAACCCAATAAAGGTTTATTTCGCTAGTTATTAACTTCATTGTATCTAGTTTTTAAATTTGTTGATTAAAGGTTACAAGTTAAAGATAATTTCTTAAGATATAAATAGAATTAGGGAAAAAGGATGTCATTATTTCTGGTAGCCCACACTTTTTCAACTTTTTTTAATAAATATTATTCAGAGGGTATGGATGGTCTTGGGCAAGGGTTCTTATTTGAGAAGGAAAGGGTTGAGATCTCACAAAGAGCATAGAAAATGTTCTTACTCATTAGTTTTTAAGCGGGTTCTTGTTTTCGCCCCAGGTATTTTCCATTTACTCCTTTCGATTTAAAATATAGGGCTGTATACACTTTATGTTGTTTTAATGTTCGTTTACATCTAAAGGAATTAATACACTTATTTTTACAGGACCACAAAAAAAGCCTCCCAAATTAAGGAGGCCTTACAACTAACTAATTCAAATTTCTGTGGTTAAAAATCTGTTGAATCTAAGTAGAGTTCGAAGTTGATATCTTCTTCTATGTAGACAATTGAATTGATGTCTAGTTCTGTCTTGTAAGGATCAAAATTTTCTGGCAAATACACTGCTGCATCAAAGCCCAGGGCATCCTCTGTTTCTTCTATATAAGAAACATCCATAGCATCTTCCGGCTGTACGTACGCATTAAACTCGGCAGGTAAATAATCCTTGGTATTAAATCCCAGATCAGAACCTTTATTTTCGTCGATATACGATACTGCTGTTACATCGAAATAAAAAGTTGTAGGATCGAAATTCTCTGGTAGATACGCTTTCGTATCAAAACCCAACTCTATTTCATTATTAGCTTCTAAATAAAGTATCTCATCTAATTGCAAATTCTCGGGTGCTTCAGTAGGCATTATACTGCTTGTTCCCTGTATTCCAATTTCTTCATTATCTGTAGTCCAGAATAATGTATGTTCATTTACAGTTAAAGAAACATTTTCAACTGTCACCTGATTTTCAAAATCAGTAGTAGGATTTTCGGTCTGTGATGTTGTGGCTATTCCCGTAAGAACCAAACCACATACTAGAAATAACTTGTTCATTTTGTTGTTTATTAAAATTGATTGATAAATACTAGTTGTTATATATAAGACGAGGAATTATTTAATTTGTTACAGTACTATGCATAAAAAGGTACCATTTTATAGAAAATTTAACATTTGCGCGTATGCTACAGTTTCGCCCATTAATATTGTAACATTTTGATTATAAACGTTTTATGGTATATGTAACTTATGTTACACAAGTATCAAACTATGATATATGTCATTAATTTTTTCTTTTCTTGCCCCTAGCTTTGCTCTATATTAAACGGCAACCAGGTAAACTGAGTGCCAAGAAGGAATCATATTCTTGTCATAAGGGGTTGCACTATGTATCATGTACTATGAAAAATTATCTTTTAAAACTCTCGTTTATGCTTTTTGCAACTGCTGCCTTTTCACAGGCAGGCCATATTATGCAAGGAGTTGGTTCGGTTAACATGTCTATGGGTGGTGCCGCCACCGGACAGCCATTAGACATCTCTGGGGCGTTGCAATGGAACCCAGCGGCTATTGTTGAATTTGAAGACACAACCTTAAAGTTAGATATAGGACTCTTCTTCTCTTCCCCGGAATTAAGTTCTACAGTACCTGAATTTGATGGTACCGGACAACCCACCGGTAACTTTTTTAGTGGAACTACTGAGGATGACCGCGGTGTTTCTCCCCTTCCCGCACTAGCCTTTGTATGGAGTAACCCGGAAAGCAAACACACCTTTGGCGCATCAGCGTTTGGTATTAGTGGCTTTGGGGTAACGTTTCCAGAAAGTGTCTCTAACCCTATTAACATGCCACAGAGCATGGGCGGTTTTGGCAGAATAGAGTCGGACTACAGTTTACTACAAGTAGGACTCGCCTGGGCCTATGAAGTTTCTGATAAATTTTCTATTGGGGTGCAACCTACCTTTAATTACGCCTCCCTAGAATTAATTCCGAACCCTACAGCCAATCCAACAGGAGCGGGCTATCCTTCTACCGATAAAGCATCATCTATAGGATTAGGCGCACAATTTGGCCTCTTTTATAATTCCGGTTCAGGATTTAAGGCAGGGGCTTCTTACAAAACAAGTCAATGGTTCAAAAATGGTTTCGACCTGGATAACACCTACCTCGATGGTACTACAGCTACCAATACTTTTAGAATGGACTACCCTGCGATACTATCATTTGGCCTGGGGTATTCTTTGGGAACTGTTGATCTTGCACTCGACTACCGCCTAGTGGATTATGAAAATACGGAAGGTTTTTCTGAAACCGGATGGACACCAACCTTCTCTGTTGCTGGTTTTGGGTGGGAAAATATTAATATCATCTCTGCTGGTATTCAGTATAAAGGTGTCAACAAACTTCCATTACGTCTAGGCTATACCTATAGTTCTAACCCAATAAACAGCGATGTAGCGTTCTTTAATATACCAGCAACTGCAATTATTAAAAATGCCTTTCAGCTAGGCTTAAGTTTTGAGGCAAGCGATACGTTTACTTTAGACGCCGTATACCATTATGGATCTAGTGGTGACGCCACTTCTGGCCCACTCTTAAATCCTCAATTCATAGCAAGCTTTCCACCTTATGGTGCCATTCCTGGCAGTGAGGTATCCTATGATATGACCACCTCAATGATTATGGTTGGGGCTAGTTATACCTTTGGCAAATAAGACCCCACTGGCTATTTTTAGCTACTATTAGAAGCCACAAAAAAAAGCGATATCATCCACATGGTATCGCTTTTTCCTTTTTCATATGATATGAAGCAGACATTAACTTCAGTTATTTTTGTAAAGCTACAGGAACCAAAAGGTGTACCATCCATGCCATTTCATTACCTTTAAGAGCTTTTAAAACGGGTATGAAAAAAAAATTACGTTCTATTGTTCTAGTTCTCATTATCTTACCTCTGGCCGCCATTCTGATTTGTGATTACTTAATAGAAACTGGCGCTAACGGAAAAACTTATAACGATATAACTAAAATTCCGAAAAATAGAGTTGGACTGGTTTTAGGCACATCTAGTAAGCTCATCAAAGGTGGTAACAACCCGTATTATACAAACCGAATTAATGCGACTATTGCGCTGTTTCGTGCCGGGAAAATAGAATTTGTCTTGGTAAGTGGGGACAATGCAACACAATACTACAATGAGCCTGATACCTTTAAAAAAGATTTGATTGCCGGTGGGATACCCGAAGACAAGATCTTTCTGGATTACGCAGGCTTCAGAACACTAGACTCTATGATGCGGGCCAAAGTGGTATTTGGACTGGATAGTGTTACCGTCATCTCACAGAAATTTCAAAACGAACGTGCCGTTTATATAGCAGAGAAAAAAGGCCTCTATGCCATTGGCTATAACGCAACAGATATTACAGGTACGCAAGGCCTGAAAGTGCAACTAAGGGAATATTTTGCGCGCGTAAAGGTATTTATTGATCTACTTTTAAATATCCAACCCAAGTTCTATGGGGATATCATAGAGATACAGTAGGTATGGAGCAATATTGAACAAAATATGCTATTTTAGACCAAAGTAGCATCGCATGTCTTCACTAAAAACCCTTATTAGAAATCTTGGACCGGGATTGTTGTTCGCCAGTATGGCGATTGGGACCTCTCATCTGGTACTTTCTACAAAAGCTGGGGCCCAATATGGGTGGGTTATGGTGATCCCAATACTATTGGCTAATATTCTAAAATATCCTTTTTTTGAGTTTGGAATACGATATACCACCGTAACCAATACTTCATTAATAGAAGGTTACTTAAAAAGAGGCAAGGGCTACTTATGGTTGTATGCCTTTATTACTCTGGTCACCACCTTTACCATTTTAGCTGCACTGTATGTGGTTACGGCCGGACTCTTTATCAACCTTTTTAAGATCAGCGACCTCTCTGTTAGCTCTGTGGCCCTGGGGCTCTTTGCATTTATTAGTGCCGTACTTATTATCGGTAGATATCGGTTCCTTGAACTATCATTAAAATTTGTGGTTTCAATATTGTTTATTGCTTTGCTAGTAACCACAGTTTTGGTTATCTATAAAGGACAAGTAGCTCCAGTTGCTGAATTTACCCCTCCATCAGTTTTCAACGAAGTAGGGATCCTCTTCTTAATAGGCTTGGTAGGTTGGATGCCCACGGCCGTTGAAGCCAGTAGTTGGATTAGTCTTTGGACACTCGAAAAACAAAAGGTAACCGGGAAAAGACTGCCTTTAAGCGAAGCACTGCAAGAATTTAATTCGGGCTATTATATGACGGCCCTTTTAGCGATCTTCTTTTTAGTCATAGGTTGGATGACCTTGTACGGAACCAATACAGAACTTAGTGGAAACGCCGTTACATTTGCAGACCAGGTAGTGCAGTTATTTACGACTCATATAGGGAAATGGGCCTATATTTTTATTGCCATTTCAGCCTTTGCCACTATGTTTAGCACCTGCATGACCGCCCATGATGCTATTACCCGCGTAAGTATCGATATTATAGGATTGCTTACTCCGGAAAATAAAAATTGGA
>CBDUCK010000064.1:0-12908 GCA_965365635.1 uncultured Muriicola sp. | reverse complement strand
GGCTTCTTTATATTGTTGTTTACCCCAGTAGATATTGCCATCCGTGAAGTACTTTAGGGCCTTCAAAGAGTTGGTTGTCGCAGCAGGAAGGAATTTGTTATTTTGAATTCTTGATATTATTGATTCTCCTAACCCTCTTCTTATTCTGCGTACAAGTTTATCGGTTGCTTTTAAAATCTTATTACTATCCGCGGCTTTGACAGTGGTTCTGTAAAGATCAAACTCTGTTTCCGGATTAATAATCTGTGCTGTCAACAAATAATTGCCACCAACTTTCTGAATAGAACCTTTCACAATTACATGAACACCATCACGGATGGCAATTTCCTTTGCCATTTCAAAATCTAAGGAGTCTTTCGTAGACCTCCCCATTCTTTTTAATGTTTGTTGTATTCTGCTTTGAGGTAGAATATTGACATATCCTGACTGTTGGATTCCGGATTTAATTAAATGATCTAATGATCCTGACAAATTGTGCTCATTTGTCTTGTTTTCAAAAGGCATCAAAAGCACCCATCCACGCTCTTTAAAATAGTCATTCCCTGAATCAAAAACGGTAAAAGCTGAGACCAGAACCAAAAGAAATACTATGACAACAAGAGATAATCTGATAGCCCCTCGCTTATGTGTAGTTCTTAAAGCAGTACTTTTCTTTTTCGAATATGCAGCCAACCCTTCAGAATCTGGTAGTTCTTCACACAATACATTATATATTTTTACCTGCTCATCTACATTTTTAAAGTACTTCTCTTCAACAAATTGCGTATGTATGTCGGCCTTATTTTTTACATCCCGGTAAACAGATCCTGTAATAGATATGCTGCCCACTTCGGCATCTGCCTGCAAGCGAGAAGCAAGATTAACACCATCACCAAATACATCAGATTCCTCAAATACCACTTCCCCTTCATGGATGCCGATTCTTAAAGGAATGTTTTTTTCTTTACAAGCTAACTGAATTTCAATGGCACAACGCACTGCATCGGTACCGAGGTCAAAACTGATTAACATCCCATCTCCCATTTCTTTGATGAGTGTACCATTATATTTCTCCAGTAAACGTGTATGGATATCGCGGTTTTTCCGGAGTATCTCAAATGCACGCTTCTCATCAGACCCCATTATGGCGGTATAGCCTGCAATGTCAGTAAACATAATCGCGGAAAGTCGATGTTCTTGCATCTGCCCTTATGATTGTATACACAAATCAATTGTATGACTGCATATATGTTGATTTTTACCACTCTAAAATTTAGCGAGCGTTTTGGATTGAGACAATGATTTTTATCATGTAAGTAAGTAGGGCTTTCGGATTGAAACTGGAACGATTCAATTTTTATATGTAGTTTTATGGAAGCCTTTTTGGCGAGTAATTTACCAGCGATAATTTAACATACGCAAATGATTTTAAGTATAAATAACACAATACATGAGGTAGATGTAGATTCTGCTACCCCTTTATTATGGGTGATACGAGAACAAGTTGGACTCACCGGCACAAAATTTGGTTGTGGGATAGGGCAATGTGGTGCCTGTACCGTACAGCTCGATGGCGTTGCCATACGATCTTGCCTTACGCCGGTGCAATCAGCTGAAGGTAAAGAAATAACCACCATTGAAGGTATTGCACCAAATGAAACGGAATTGCATGCCATACAAGAGGCATGGATAGAGGAACAAATACCCCAATGCGGGTATTGCCAATCGGGCCAAATTATTTCAGCTCATGCCTTGTTGACAAGCAACGCGGCACCTACAGATGATGAAATAGACGAGGCGATGAGTGGTAATGTTTGCAGGTGTGGTACATATCCACGAGTGCGTAAAGGAATTAAACGAGCGGCAGCAGAAATGATGGCCAATTCTAACATAAATAATGAGAACCATGGGGAAATGGACTAGACGTGCTTTTATTACCACGGGTGTCTTAACCGGTGGTGCACTGGTATTAGGCGTTGCCATTAGACCAGGTAACCGGGCCGGGAAAGTTAAAGATATGATTGCCGGGGAAGGAGATACCGTACTGAATATCTGGTTGAAAATTAACGCCGATAATACAATTACTGTAATTGTTCCCCATGCAGAAATGGGTCAGGGGACTCATACTGCACTCCCAATGATGCTGGCCGATGAAATGGATGCCGATTGGAATACCGTAACCATGTTAGAGGCCCCCGGAAATAAGGAATATGCAAACTATGCTTTGGCAAGAGGGTTTGTTATGGGGGAAAAAGAGTTTCCTTCGATACTTATTGGAACGGTAGATGGCCTGTTTTTAACCGCCACCAAACAAATGAGCTTGCAGGTTACCGGGGGTAGTTCCTCAGTACGCTTTACAGGCATGCATGCAATGCGGGTAGCCGGTGCCGCAGCCAGAGCAGTATTGCTGGAAGCCGCTGCTGAAGAATGGGAAGTGGATCCGGAGGATTTGGTTGTGAAAGATAGTTATATTTCCCACCCGGAAAGTAATAGAACAGGACCTTTTGCCAGTTTTGTGGAAAGAGCTGCTGACCTATCACAGCCTGCGAAACCCCGACTTAAATCCTCCGAAGAATATACAATTATGGGGACGTCCCCGCAGCGTTTAGATATTCCTGCGAAAGTAAACGGAACCGCTAATTTTGGAATAGACGCAGTACTTCCAAATATGAAATATGCCACCATTATGGCTTCTCCTGTTTTCGGAGCCAGGGTACAACCTATAGATCAGGAAGCCATAAAAAATATGCCGGGAGTACATAAAATTGTAAACCTGGATGGGGCTGTGGCAGTCATCGCAGACGGTTATTGGCTGGCAAAACAAGCCCTGAATACGTTAATGGTAGAATTTGAAAAAACCACTAATGATGAAATAGGACAAAATGATATTTACGAGCGGTATCTGCAAGATATGGATGCTGCCATCTCTGAAGGGAAGGAAGAGAAAGATGTCAAAAAGGGAGATGTTAAAAATACCCTCGCAAATGCTAATAAAGTTATTGAAGCGGAGTATCGTGTACCCTATTTAGCACATGCTACCATGGAACCAATGAATTGTACGGCCCTTGTAAGTGCAGAAAGATGCGAACTCTGGGTTGGAAGTCAGAACCCGTTGGGGTTTGCAAACAGTGTGGCAGAAGTATTAGATATGGACACCGATAATGTGATTGTTCACAACCAATATTTAGGCGGTGGGTTTGGCCGTAGATCGATGCCAGATGTGGCCATACAGGCTGCACTTATCGCAAAAGAAGTGGACTATCCTGTAAAACTGATCTGGTCTCGTGAAGAAGACATTAGACAAGATCATTATAGGGAGGCCAACATCAGTCGGTTTAGAGCCGCCATGAACGATGCAGGCCAGGTTACTGCCTGGGACAATCAATTTGTGTTTAAGCACGATCCGGAAGAAGCACCGCATATTCCTTATGGTGTGGACAATCAATATATTCATTATACTGAAAGCACTACTCATGTACCCTGGGGATACTGGCGCAGTGTGGATTCTTCTATGCACGGATTTTTTACGGAATCGTTTATGGATGAACTGGCCTATAACGCTCAGAGAGATCCGTATGAGTTTCGACGAGAACACCTGGAAAATGCCCCTAGATTTTTAAAAGTATTGGATATGGCAGCTGAAAAAGCCAACTGGGGAAGTGCGTTACCTAACAATTGGGGTAGGGGAATCTCTATTCACCAGTCCTTTGGAACTATTGTGGCACAAGTGGCAGAAATAGAGATTATTGAAGATGCCGTAAAAGTTCACAAGGTGGTTTGTGTAGCCGATCCCGGATATGCTTTTCACCCGGATGGTTTTACGGCCCAGATGGAAAGTGGTATAATCTATGGGCTTACGGCTGCTTTGTATGGGGAAATTACTATAGAAAATGGGGCAGTAAAACAAAGTAATTTCCATGATTATCAGATGCTTCGGATGAACGAGTCGCCGATAATTGAAACCCATATTATTACCAGTGACAACTGGCCCGGTGGGGCAGGGGAGCCAAGCACTCCAGGAATTGCACCTGCTGTAACCAACGCCATATTTAATGCAACCGGGGTACGGATACGCGAATTGCCGGTTAAAAATCACAATCTAAATACAAAACCAGCTTTGTTAGGCTAGCCAAATGCACTTACTCTAATTCACTTTTAAGTTGTTCAAATTGAAGACGCAATTCCTCAAAACGATCTTTAGTATCATTGCCGGTGAGTTGATCCGCATCATTCCCCATACCATAGAGATAACTGAGCTGCCCTATAAACATAGGTTGTTCGTAAATCCCATCCTTGGTTTTTAGTTTTTTAAGCACTGCCTCTTCTTTCTGAAGCTTGGCGGTAGAAGTACTGTCAAGATTTTTGCTGCTTTTTAATTCCTTGATGCTCTCCTCTAATGTTTGTTGTAGTTTTCTGGCTTCGGTAAGTATATCCCTCACTTTCAGTTGAAAAGCTAGCTGCGAAATTACATCTGCTTCGGTGATTCCGGCGGCTTTCACTCTTGGATCTTGAACAAGTTCTATACTTTGGACAGATGCAATGCCATCAACAGACAGTGTAGCTATGTAGGTTCCGGGTGCCACCATAGGCCCATTGCTGTAACTTCTGGTAGCATTAGAAGACCAGGGCCCCATCATACTCATATCCCAACGAAATCTGTGGAGTCCTTTACTTGTTCCTAACTTTTCAGAAACCACATAGGAAACAATTTCGGTTTGCATATCCCGAATAGACTCTTCTTTTTTAATCGCAGTAGTATCACTAATAAATGTGGTAACTAAATTTCCTGAAGTATCTTCTATCTCTAATTTTATGGGATTTTTACTTTCTTTAGACAGGTAATAATCCAACAGCACCGCCGGCCTGGGATACTTGGGGGTAGTACTGGTTCGAGCGCCCGAAGGATACCTGTATTTCACAGTTGTATTAGGCTTAAATAAATGATGGGCCATGTTATTGATCTCATCAAATTGACGCAACGTAGTGATATTATCCAGGATCCAAAAAGATCGTCCCATAGTGGATAGAACCAAATCTCCCCGATGAATTTTCATGTCGGTAATTGGAGTAACTGGTAAATTTTGTTGAAAAGGTTTCCACAGTAAACCGTCATTCATAGAAACAAATAATCCGTATTCTGTGCCTGCAAACAACATCCCTTCTTTTTCAGGATCTTCGCGAACCACCCTGGTAGGGTAATCTTTGGGAATGCCATTATTTCCTGGTGTAATGAGTTCCCACGATTTTCCATAATCTGCTGTTTTGTAAATATATGGTTTGGTATCCCCCAGCTGATAGCGCAATACGCTGATATACGCTTTGGCAGGATCATGAGGCGATGGCTCCACGGCATCTACCCGACCTCCGGAAGGCAGTCCCTTTGGGGTGACATTGTTCCTTGTTTATCCTTTTCAAAAGCGGTTAAATCGGGAGAAATCGTTTCCCAGGTAACCCCTTCATCGGTGGTTCTATGAACATATTGGGAGGTGTGATAAATTACACTCGGATTGTGAGGTGAGATATGAATTGGGGACACCCGTTGAAAGCGGTATTCCAGATCCTTTGGGTTGTGCCCGTACATAAAAGAAGCCCCGACAAAATAGGATTTTTCGGTCCCCGTTTTTTTGTTGTAGACTGTAAACTGCCCTTTACAATTAGAGTACACAATATCCGGGTTGGTAGGGTGGGGAACAGCAGGTCCCGTTTCACATCCTCCTGTATTCTGGATATAGCCCAGGCCACTGGCTTGCACACCATAGGGCGCCATACTTGGAACCGAAACGGTGGTATAATTATCTTGCATGCCTCCATACAACCAGTAAGGATATTGGTTATCTACTTCTACCTGATATATTTCAGCGGTAGGCTGATTGTATTGTGTAGACCAAGTTTTCCCTCCGGTATGGGTAACATTGGCACCGCCGTCGTTACTCTGGATAAACAGATCAGGATTGTTTGGATTGATCCACATATCATGATTATCTCCATGGGGAGGAGATAAACGATCCCAGTTCTTGCCACCATCGACCGACTTATAATAGCCGGTGGCCATAGCGTAGAGCATATTAGGGTCTTTGGGATTTACCTTTAGGTTGGTATAATAAAAAGGACGGGTTCGTATGCCTGCATGACTAGAAATTTGCTTAAAACTCTCACCCTGGTCAGTAGATTTATAGAGTCCACCTTCCTTTTCCGGCGCCTCTACCAAGGCATAAACGATACTGGAATCTGAGGCACATACCTCCAGGTCTATTTTCCCGATCAGATTTTTAGGAAGTCCATTTTCCACCTTTTTCCAGGACTCCCCTCCATCAATAGACTTATAAATACCACCTTCTGCCATGGTGCCACCACTGATGATGGTCCAGGGTTTGCGTTCGGCCTTCCATGCGGAGGCATATAAAATGTTTGGGTTAGACGGCATCATTTCTATATCTGAAAATCCTGTTTTATCAGAAACAAACAATACTTTTTTCCAGGAATTTCCTCCATCGGTGGTTTTGTAGATACCCCGCTCAGCATTCGATTTGAAAGCATTTCCTATAGCCGCAACAAAAACTGTATTGTGGTCCTGTGGATGAATGCGCACTGCACCAATCTGTCCTGCGTTGGGGAGTCCAATCTCTTTCCAGGTGACACCGGCATCAATAGATTTATACATGCCTTTCCCTTCTATGGTGTTGCTCCGTAACCCATCGGTACCTGTTCCTACATAGACAACATTAGGATCGTTTTGGGCAACAGCAATGGCACCTATGGAAGGCGTTTTAAAGAAGCCATCGGAGATATTATTCCAACTGGTCCCATAGTCTTCCGTTTTCCATACCCCCCCTCCGGTGGCCCCAAAATAAAAGGTTCCTGGTTCGGTGGCTATTCCTGCAACGGCAGTTACCCTCCCTCCCCGGTAAGGTCCTACATTCCTAAACTCAAGGGCACTATAATCTTGAGAAAAAACGGTAGTTAGTGTACAGAAAAAAAGACACACGAGTAATTGTAAAGAACTAAACATAAAGGATTATAATTTAACGGTTAGCTAGTATAAAAAATCTTCGAACTCACACAACACAGCGCGTATTGCTTTATAGAATTCGAAGAATTTAAAGATAGGAAAAAGTAGCCAACTACCATAGGTTGTTACCTAATAACATAGATAAGGCTATCAAGAATTAGAAACCAGAAATGTTTGTATGTCTGTAACTTAAAAGAGTTTGTATTTAGGAGGTGTAATTCCCTTTAATCTAAGGTAAATGGCACATTGTCCTCTGTGGTGTCCTACATGTTCGTTGGCTTTTTGAATCCATCCGAGGCGTGTTACATTATAAGGGCCACGGGTTACTATTTCATCCAATTTGGTTGGGTCCATATTTTGAATCCCTGCAATGGCAAAATCAAAACTCTCAGCAACTATGCGCCTAACTTCAGTTTTAGACTGAAAAGAAGCTTCCTTTTCTATATTTATATCTTTATAAATAGGGGCCTCTCCGGTACCATTAGCGGCTAACCCAATTGTGCCCTGTGCGCCATGTAACATTTGTTCGGCAAACGAACGAACCGCCTCGGTTGGCTTAAAACCAAATTGGTCTTCCGGCATGGCATCTATGTATTCTAATGACATAGCCTTACTTCGTTCAAAGTCGGAAACCAGGTTATCTAATGTTGCATTCTGTGAAAGGCCTTGTGCTCCCGTCAGTACCAAGGCAAGTAGGATAAAATTTTTCATTATGTTAGTTTTTGAGTGAGCGCTTAAGATACAAAAAAACTGTATAAAGATCTCATTATTAGCAATGTGCATTCAGGAATACATTTGTAATAGCTCATCTAAATATCCTAAAAGACCGCAAGCTCTTGAGTAATGGCGTCTTGTAGGTAGTTAGCTTTACTTAAAACTTTTTTAGTGATTTCTTTCTGTACTAATGAACTGACCATAACAGATTTTACAAGATCATATAATGTGGGGGTATTACGAATGTCTACAAAGACAGCTTTTCTTGGAACCCTTTTTTGGCTCCAGCCTGAAAAATAATCCAAATGTTCTTCAGGGGTGAAGAAATTGTGTTCATATTTGCGAACCAAAAGCCGTTGTTCCAAAGGAAACCGATTAAAATCGGAGGCAAAATGGTCCAAATCCGCGTAATATTCAAACAATAATCGGGTTAGTTTCTTATTCCGTATCAGGGACATACGACCGGTTGACTGTAATTCGTTCCAGGTCACCTCGGTTCTCGTTAAGTTCTCACCTTCTGCACACTGTCGAAAGGCATTTATAAATTGGAGAGAGTCCTTTATTACTGCTTCGGGATACTCTATAAAATGCAGGATGTGCAGGGCAGATGTTTCCTGGTTTTTCAAGGAATCCGACACACCGGTATAAAACTGGATATCTTCCATAATTTCAACCCGAAGTGCTTCCAAATATATCTTTTCTAAGGTGTGGTTATCCTGTTCAATGGCCCAGGCATTTATCTGTAATGCGATCAAAATTCCAATCACCACAAGTACAATCTCACCTATAGCATAGGTAAGATATTTACCGGTCTTATTTTTAGATAGCAGTTGCTGGCGTATTTTTCTAAAAAATGCGATCATACTCCATACTTTTCAATGATATATTTCAAAAACTCGTTATCCTGTGGTGCCATCCCCGTCGATGTCCTGATTAAGATGAGTTTCCAGGGCCACCAGCGTCTTTTTAAGCAATACCCGGGTCTTTTCCAGCTCTGCCTCCAGACTGGCTACCCGGTCTTCCACGCTGTCTGCCTGCTTCTGTTGTTTATCTAGTTCGTCTTGCTGTAGTAAATCCCAAAAAATGCCCATTGTATTTGATATTAGTGTTAATTAGTATCTTCTGAAGAACTTCCATTCTCCTTTTTTTTCATTTTAATATAAGCCGTAACCAGGCGCACTCCAAGTCGCGCGAATAAAATCACGGCAATCACCATTACTATATCGAAACCATTCATAGATACGAGTTAGTTTTCTTTTGAATTCCTCGGAAGAAGTTAAACATGCAGCGGTTGTCTCGCTCTAAGATACATATTTATAAAGGATAAGACGGTTAAAATAAGGCAGGTAACAGAAAACAAAAAGCCCTACCAGTTATGGTAGGGCTTTAAAAAGTTGTTTTGGATCGTTTCTATATCCTTATGGCGTTGTATTTGCCAACGTACATATTAATCCAATAAAATCTTCAGGAGAGACTCCTTGAAGTTCAGCTGCTGATACTGTTTCAGTTTCTCCGCCTACCGAAAGAGTATAGGTATCATCTCCATTATCGCATATTTCTATCACTTGTCCTTGTGCGGTACAGGTATCACAATTGGCGGCAGCATCATCATCATCGGAGCAACTGGTAAAGCTAAGTGCCATTGTTGCTAACATGGCCATTCCTAAAATACATTTCTTCATAACAAATTATTGTTTTATAAATAGTTGAGAGGTTATAACGAAGGAATGTTTGTTATATTTCAAATAACAGCAAATGAAAGAGACTTGTAAAAAGGAAGTTCGCTATTTGAGGGAGGGGGGTTATAAGGAGAATAAACCCTAAGGCAGGGATACGATACAGAAAGCCCAAAGTGGTTAATACCAGGATGGAAATCGGGATCGAATGACGCTACTATTTCACATTAATAAGCACCGCCTCACAACGAGATAGATCGGAATTCAGGATAATATTCTCGGAGCTTTCACCGTCTATAACCTCAATAGAAACTGTATTGGGTGGAAATTTACCCAGGTTGTGAGCGTACAGGAAAAGATCGTTGGGTTGGTCTGTATCCAGATTAAGTTCAAATCCTTTCTTCAGGTAGGTAAGCGAATATTTACTAACAATCTCTATCCCGTTTAAATAGATAGATATAATATCATCATCTTGCCTTCCATGATCCCATATGTTGATGCGTATAACTTTATTATTGACTTCCAATTCTTTGACATAAGTGATTTTTCTACCATCAAAGTTGGTTCGTTTCACTACTTCCTTTGGCGCTTCTATTAGAATTGGCTCCTGTATTACCTTTGGCGTAATTTCTGGAGTGGATATTACTACTTCCTCTTTAGGGGGCAGTATATCTTTCGGCACCTCAACTGGCTCCTCTTTTTGGGGGGCTATTACTTCAGGAATAACAGGGGGTATTACTGCTGCTGTCTGTTCAACTATTTCTTCTGGTTCAACAACTTTTTCTATTGTTTCTTCTTCTAGCACTAACTCCTTTTTTGGAACTGGTTTCTCATCAGGACGTCTTTTATTTATTGTAAAATAGGGAGTGGCAAACTTGGCTGTGTGGTATTTATTGGCCGGGAAGAGTTCTATCCCCATGATCTTGTAGGTATCACCCGCAGGCAATGCTCTGTTTAATCTAATTCCTTTGGCCAATTGGTTGTTTTTAAATGTCCCCAAATCCTGTACTACCATATTATCTTTAGTTAAGTAGAATTTAATGGTCTTGTCTTCAGGCATATTCGTAGTGATCCATTCCAAATCAACAGGGTCCGGGATGGTCCATACGGTGGTGCTTGTTGGGTTTTTTATTTCGACCGTAGAACGCCATTTTTTACGTGTTTCAAGTTGTTGGTCATTAAGTTCGGTAATCGTTTGGGTAAAATTTGTGTAGGCTGGTACAGCGGCTAACCCCGCTGCTACTTCTTCCAATAAGTTGTAAAATATTTCTACTTCTTTCAACGCATTAGGAATCGGTATTTGATCGGAATACTGCCTTCTGATATTCTTTAAATGAATAGCTATTCTTTTACTGGTTTTTTTATCGATAACAGCTACAGTGGTTACACCACTTTCTGCCAGTAGCTTTTTGGCAGATTTTATTTTTTGATATCCATAGTGGGTACTTAAGAAAGCAACGGCATCTTCATAACTTAAAGTATTTGTATCGCTTAATTTTTTTGCAATATTATAAGCGATGACATATTCTATAAGCGATTGTTGTAAGGTTATTTCAGCTAATTTTTTGCTGGTAATTTCTGGGGAATTGGTAGCTTGATTTAAAAGATCGAGTAATTGTTCTACCGGAACTGTCCTTTCTCCATTCACAAATACCCCTTGCAAGTAATCTATTCCCAGCCAGGGAGATTGCAATAACAAGTAATTTTTATCTATTGCCCGTATTTTTTTGGTACGGTCAAAGCCCGAAATAAGTGTGTTATATTCCTCTGCACTCCAGGGTTGTGGCTGTTCTTGTATTAGTTGTTTGCTAAGAAAAACAGGGTCGCCATTATTTACAATAGCCTCATTAGCAAATGATTGTGCATGCCATAAAAAGGCACACAGGATGAAGGTAAAGATGAAATAGCTGTTTTTCATTATGGCTTACAACGGAAGCAGGTATTTTAAACCAGCCACTTATAAAACTATTACTTCTTTAAAAAATTGTGGAAGGTTCAATGATTTTGTTATCAATAAGTTATAAGCGTAAGTCTATTCTTACAAATGTTTTAGAATAACATGTTATAGCACCGCAAATTGTCGTATTGCATTCGTATTGATTTTTCTATTAGAAATTTCAGTGCTATAGCATACAGTATTATTTTGTATCTTGAAGATCTAATAACCAAACCAAAACAATATGAAAAAAGTAGTTTTATTATTAGGGCTTATGGTCACCATGAGTTCTATGGCGCAGGTAGCGTATTTGCAATACCGTGTAGTACCCAATGACCGCGAGAATGAATTTGTACAAAAAGAAACCATGTACTGGGCTAAGGTTGCGGCAGCGGCAATAGACAAAGGCCAGATGACAGGTTGGTCGCTTTGGCGAAAAATAGGGGTTACGGAAGTAGGAGCCCCGAATTACGTTTTTGTAAATAATTTCGAAAGTTTTGATAAGGTAGACCAGGGAGCTATTTGGTCGGCCGATAACCTAAAGGCCATGGGAGTTTCTCCAGAGATGGTACAGACGGCATCCTTTGCGCCAACAGCTTTCGACTATTGGATGCAATTGGAGGATTCTGCAGGCGGCGATTATAAGTATGCAGTAGTTAATTATGCAAAGCCCAACAGTTTGGGAGGGTTTATTGAAGAGAACAAGACGCTTTGGAAGCCACTTCATGAGAAAAATATTAAGAATGGTACTATGGGTATGACCTCCTGGGGAATAATGTCGGTAGTTAGTCCAAAAGGAAACCAGGCCAGATTCTCGGCTATGACATGGGACGGATTCAATACCATGGCCGATGCGATGAAGTATATGAGTTATCAGGACGCAACAAACACTGATGCGGACTGGACTGCAGTTACCAGCAAGAGTAAAATGGGAGATATTATGCCAAATGGTTTTCAGTATTCCATTTTATATGAATTGGTAATGCGGATTGCACCCGATTAGAAGGCATTTTTTAAAACGTATTAAACCCGATCTATTTGGGTTTTTTTTATGAACAGAGGTATTTTAAGTAGAATTCTTGTGATATGGAATAAGCGTATGAACAGGTAGTGCAGGCACTATAGCTACAAGTTGAACTTTTAAAGGAGCAATCTAAAGCTCTATCATCATTACGTATAACGCCCAAACAAAGCAAAATGTACAAAAGGCGTACAACAGGTAGGTAGCAGTAGTTTTCTTATTCATACGACTTGGATTACATCCCAATTACGGCATTTTTTGATTAAGTGGAAGGCTCTATTCCACGTATGGTTAGATAATCTCGATATACGACCAAATCGTCGACGAACAACGTCTTTTCGCTCTATGACAACATAACTGATTGAAAATCTTATAGTTGAGTGCTGTGTATATATAGAAAACATCTATACATAAAATGTGGAATAGGAGGGAAGGCACAACTTTTAGAGGATTACTATCGATCTAATTTGAAGGCTTCTAGTTTAATATCATCCAAACCGTCATCATCGAACGGAAATTCTAATTGGTCCTGAATATTATATAAGGAAATAAGAATAAATTCGGTTAAGACTA